>DATLVT010000593.1:0-2707 GCA_035577105.1 Polyangia bacterium | reverse complement strand
GGTTTCAGCCGATCCGCGCGTCAGCCGCTTGACGGCGACGGCCGGCTGGCGCGTCACGCGCTTGACAGTTGGACGGCGGCGACGGCGGCAAGGCGAGCAGGGCCGCCACCTTCCGGTCCAGGCAGGCGGGGCATATCGCTTGCAGTCCTCGGTGCGCGACCAATCCGATCGGCTTCGTCGCCGCCATGTCCAACAACTCCTCGCCCACCGCCATGCACAACCTGATCATCGCCCCCGGAGCGTCGATCCGGCAGGCCATGCGCGCCATCGACAGCTCGGGCCTGGAAGTGGCCCTGGTCTGCGAGGACGACGGGCGCCTGGTGGCCATGACCACCGACGGCGACATCCGGCGCGCCCTGCTGGCCGGGCAGGACCTGGACGCGCCGGCCATGCCCATCGCCCGCAAGAACTTCACGTCGGTCAGCGCCACCTGCGAACGCAGCCTGGCCGTGCAGATCATGCTCAGCAAGGACATCAAGTGTCTGCCGGTGGTGGACGACGACGGGCGCCTGGTGCACCTGCACACCCTGACCACGGCGCTGATCGGCGGCCGGGTCCCCTCGGTGGCGGTGGTGATGGCCGGTGGTCGCGGCGAACGCCTGGGCGAGCTGACCAACGCCATCCCCAAACCGATGTTGCCGATCGGCAACCGCCCCATCCTCGAGCACGTGGTGGCGTTGCTGGTCAGCCACGGCGTGCGGCGCATCTATCTGGCCATCAACTATTTCGGCAGCATGATCTCCGATCACTTCGGTGACGGTCGCCGCTTTCACTGCGACATCGACTATCTGCGCGAGCACGAACCGATGGGCACCGCCGGCGCGCTGTCGCTGCTGCCGGGCCCGGTCACCCACCCGCTGATCGTGATGAACGGCGATCTGCTGACCAGCATCAACCTTTCGCGCATGCTGGCCACGCACACCAGCGGCGGATTCGCGGCGACGATGGCCGTGCACCGCCACATCTTCAAGGTTCCTTACGGCGTCGTGCAGTCCGACGGCGAGAGGGTGATGGCCCTGCAAGAGAAGCCGGCCATGACCTATGACACCAACGCCGGCATCTACGTGCTGTCGCCGCGCACGGTGGAGATGGTCCCCAGCGGCTGGCCGTCGACCATGACCGCCCTCATCGAATCGTGTCTGACGCGGCAGCTGCCGGTGGGCGCGTTTCACATGGACGAACCCTGGCGCGACATCGGGCTGCCCGCGGAGTTCCAGGCCGCGCAGGTCGGCAGCAACAACAAGGAGCCGGTCGTCTCATCGCCACGGCTGGCGGCGGTCTGACATGGCCGACCACAACGACCAGGACGACGCTGACCGCCTCCCGGCCGGGCTGGCGTTTCGCCCGCTAGGACAGATCTTCTTCGTGCAGCATGGTCTCGGCGGCGACGTCGCGAACCAGGCGTCTGCCCAGCAGGGCCGACAGCCGCGCCGGCGAGATCCCCAGGCCGGGGCGCCGACAAACAATGGCAGCGGCGTCCAGTCGATCGCCGACGCGCAGATCGCGGGCGGCAAACAGGCTCTTTCTCGCCACGCGCTGCGTGTCCACCTCGCACGGCTGCACCGTTTTCACGCCATCGCCCAGGGCACGCTCGATCCGGCGCACGCCGGCGACCAGCTCGGTGAAACCGGCCGCGTCCATCGAGGCGGCGTGGTCCGGGCCCGGCATCGTCCGATCCAGGGTCAGATGCTTTTCCAGGAGACGCGCCCCCATCGCCACCGCCGCCCAGGGGATGGCGGTGCCCAGGCTGTGGTCGCTGTAGCCAACGCAGGCCTGTTCGAAACGCTGCTGCATGGTCGCCAGCGCGCGCAGGTTGGCGGCTTCGTCGGGCGCCGGATAGCTGGACGTGCAGTGAAACAGGGCCAGCGGCGGATCGCCGGCCGCGACAATGACGGCCACCGCGGCGTCGACGTCGGCCAGCTCGCTCATCCCGGTCGAGACCAGCAGCGGCCGCCCTTTCTTCGCCAGGTGAACCAGAAAGGGGTGGTTCGTCAGCTCGCCCGACCCGACCTTGAAGGCGGGCAGGCCCAGCTCTTCAAGAAAATCAGCCGACCCCTCGTCGAAGGGGCTGGAGAGCAGCACCAGGCCCCGCTCCTCGGCGTGACGCTTCAGCTCGGGGTGGGCCGCTCGCGGCAGCTCCAGCTTGCGCAGCATCTCGCGCTGGCTCTCCCCCGCGCCGGTGCGGGCGCTTTGATACGCGGCCTTGGGCGCGTCGGCGGAGGCCAGGGTGTCGGCGTCGAAGGTTTGAAACTTGACGGCGTCGGCCCCGGCGTCGGCGGCCGCGTCGACCAGCCGGTGCGCCAGCGTCAGATCGCCGTTGTGGTTGACGCCAGCCTCCGCGATGACGAAGCAGGGACTGCCGGCCCCCACGCGCCGCCCTTGAAGGAAGAACGCTCTCATGACGAGACGATTGTAAGGCCAATCGACTGACTGGCCCACAAGTTGCTGATGCAAGTTACACGCGAAGTCGCACTGAACCGACGAGGAGAGAACAGATGTCAGACGTGCTGAAGGGTAACTTCAAGACCAAGCAGGTGGTGACCACCAAGGACAAGGCCGCCGAGACCCTGGAGGATCGTTTCGAGCGCGAGGCGCTGCGGCGCCTGGGCGGCAGCATCGCCTTCGTGTCGAAGAAGAAGGTCATGTGGGACCTCAAGGACAAGGTCTAGCCGGCCCGAGCGGGCGCGCGAGAGCAGGCACGAATGGT
>DATLVT010000592.1:0-7054 GCA_035577105.1 Polyangia bacterium | reverse complement strand
GATCACCGTGCTCTCCAGCAGCATGGTCTTCGAATGCGCGACGGTGTGGCCCACCCCGGAGGACCACAAGTGCCCTCCTCCTGACAGCACCTACGGATTTCAGAAGCTGGCCTGCGAGTTCTTCGCCAAGGGCGCCTGGGAGCAGTACAAGCTTCCGTTCACGATCTGCCGGCCCTTCAACTGCGTCGGCATCGGCGAACGGCGCGCCCTGGGCGACAAGGACATCCCCAGCGGCAACTTGAAGCTGGCAATGAGCCACGTCGTCCCCGACCTGGTTCAGAAGATCGTCCGCGGCCAGGATCCCGTGCACATCCTGGGAGACGGCACCCAGGTCCGCTGTTACACCTACGGCGGCGACCTGGCGGAGGGAATCGTGGCCACCCTGGATCACCCGGCGGCCGATAACGAGACCTTCAATCTGTCCACGCCGGTGGCCACCACGGTCCTGGAGCTGGCCGAGGCGATCTGGAACAAGGTTCACGGCGGCGCCAAGCCGTTCCGCTGGGTGGGCGATCCGCCCTTCCCCTACGACGTGCGCCGCCGCATCCCGGACGTGACGAAGTCAAAGAAGGTGCTTGGCTTCGAAGCACGGACGTCTCTGTCCGAGATGCTTGACGAGGTCATCCCCTGGATTCGTGGCGAGATCGCGCATGGCCGCATCTGATGAGGCGCTGACGAAACCTTCACGGGCGGTTGATCCCGGCTCGCTGCGCTTCTCGCTGGTGGTTCCGGTCTTCAACGAAGGCGCCAACATCGGCGCCTACTGCCGCGCCGCCCGCCAGCACCTGTCCGGTCCGTACGAACTGCTGATCGTCTACGACTTCCCGGAGGACGACACGCTGCCGGCGCTGGCCGCGCTGGGTCCCGATGAAAAACCGGAGCTCGTCCGCGTCGTGAAGAACGACCTGGGCCGGGGCGTCCGCTATGCCATCGAGGTGGGCATGCGCGCGGCGCGGGCGCCGGTGGTGGTGGTCAGCATGGCGGACCTCTCCGACGATCTGCCAAAGCTGGCGGAGATGGTCGATCGCGCGGCCCGTGGCGCGGCGGTGGTCTGCGCCACCCGTTATTCGCGCGGCGGCAAGCAGGTCGGCGGACCGGTGCTCAAGGGGCTGCTCAGCCGGGCGGCCGGCGTCTCGCTGCATCTGCTGGCCGGACTGCCGACGACGGATCCCACCAACAGCTTCAAGGCCTATCGCCGCGACTTCATCGAGAAGACGCCCATCGAGAGCACGGCCGGCTTTTGCCTGGGCCTGGAGTTGACGGTCAAGGCGCACTTTGGCGGCCACGGCGTCGAGGAGGTGCCCGCGACCTGGACGGATCGGATGGCCGGCGAATCCCGCTTCAAGCTGGTCAAGTGGTTGCCCCACTACATCAAGTGGTACCTGTGGGCGTTCCGCCAGCGCTATGGGCGCGGAAGCGCGTCATGAGCTGGAGCCTGCGCGCTCGGCTCTTCGCGACGGTCTACCTGGTATTCGCCATCCACTTCAATTCGCTGCACGACAACGCCCAGCGCTATGTCTACCTGGTCGAAGCGCTGGCGGAACAGCACACGGTGTTCCTGGACCACGTGCCGGAGACAAACGTCTATCCAGGCGACGATGTCGTGACCATTCACGGACATCGCTGCGCCGACAACAACCCGGGCATCTCGCTGCTGGCGGCGCCGTTCTGGATGCCGTTCGCCAGGCTGCTGGCCAGCCCGCGGGCGCCCGCGCTCCTGAACGATGCCAACGTGCACTTCTTCCTGGCCCACCTGGTGTCGACCCTGGTCACGACCATCCCCGCCGGGGCGTTCGCCGCCGTCCTGCTGGCCGAGCTGGTCTTCGATGCCACCCGCCGCCGCCGCCGGGCGGTGTTCGCGGCCATGCTCTTCGCCTTCGGAACCAACGTCTTTCACCATGCGACCCAGCTGAACCAGAACATCCCCATCACGGCCATCGTGCTGGCCGTCTTCGTGCTGTTGACCAAGCCCCATCTGCTGGGCGTCGAGCGTCCGGTCGTTCGCTCGATGCTGGTGGGTTTCTTGATCGGTCTGGCGGTCTTCATCGATCTGTCGATCGCGCCCTTCTGTTTCGCCGCCATTCCCTGGATGCTGCGGGCCAACAAACGCCTGCCGACGCTGGCCGCGACGGCCGCGGGGGCGGCGGTTCCCCTGCTGGCGCTGGCCATCTTCCAGCAGCAGGCCTATGGAAACCCATTTCGGGACGTTCACTGGTACTACTACAGCCAGGGCGCACGGCGCGGCATGGCCGCGCTGATCGACATCGATCTTCGCACCTTCATGGATCAGCTTGTCCTTCCTGGGCACGGCCTGTTCTTGTTCTTCCCGTTCACCGCCCTGGGCGCCTGGTATCTGGCGGTGCGCAAGCGGAACACGGGACTCGACGCTGATGGTCGGTGGTTCGCGCTGGCCATCACGGTTGCCTATCTGCTCTATGCCCTGTTGAACTACGGCACGCGCAACACCTACTTTGGACCTCGCTATCTGATTCCGGTGGTGCCCTTTCTCGTGTGGGCGTTCTGTGTCGAGGTGGCTGACCTGCGGGCCCCTCTGGCGGTCGCGCTGACGGGCATCTCGTTCTTCGTCGGCGTTTCAGGCGCGCAGTTCGGGTTCGGCACCGGCAACATCTTCGCCCACCTCGCGCTCTATTTTCTGCGGGCGCCGTGGATTCCCTTTCTCACCTGGGCCAGGCTGCCCCAGCTGCGGGCGGCCGGCTTGAACCTCCCCGAGCTCACCACCCCCTGGGGACCCCTGATCTTCCTCGGCGCGGCGCTGACGATCTTGTGGTTACCCGTCATTCGCCGGCGTGATCCATCCGGGATAGCGACACCACCCGTCCCCTGACCTGGGTTCAATTTGTCGGCGGCAGCGCGGTTGCGGCGCCGAAGGGTTGCGTCTACGCTTGCCGCGCAAATGGCTGCTGCCCCCAGGACACCGCACGATGGCGATGCCGTCGCGGTCGGCGACTCCCAGACCGGCCTGGGCGCGCACCTTGACGACCTGTACGCGAACCGTTTTCCCACCCCCGATCGCCTGCAGAAGACGCGCCTGTGGCAGACGTTGTGTGCCGCCTTCTTCTCGCGATACGTCTCGCCGGGCGACACGGTGCTGGACGTGGGCGCCGGGTACTGCGACTTCATCAATCACGTGAACGCGCGCCGACGGATCGCCGTGGACCTCAACCCCGATACCAGGCGCCACGCGGCGCCCGACGTCGAGGTCCTGTCGCTGGATCTGGAGAGCCTTCACACCCGGATCGCGCCCGCCTCCGTCGACCTGGCCTTTGCCAGCAACGTCTTCGAACACCTGCGCAGTCCGGACGCCCTGCTGGCCGTCCTGCAGTCCATCGCCACGGTCCTGAAACCGATGGGGCGGCTGGTGATCCTGCAGCCCAACATCCGGCACGTCGGCGCCGCCTTCTGGGACTTCTTCGACCACACGCTGCCCCTGACCGAAAAAGGAATGGCCGAAGCGGTCCGCGTCGCCGGGTTCCAGCTGCGAGAGGTTCGTTCGCGCTTCCTGCCCTACACCACCAAGAGCCTGCTGCCGCAGTGGAGCTGGCTGGTGCGCGCCTACCTGATCGTCCGTCCCGCCCAGTGGTTGCTCGGCAAGCAGATGCTGGTCGTCGCCCAGAAGCCCGCCTCCTCGGCCTGAGCAAAGCCGATGACGCGGACCGTGAGGGTTGTCACGTTCGCAGTTTTGTAGTTCGAGCCGTTCGTCTCCGTCGGTGTAGTCTCGTTTCACCCTCACATGACACTCAAACAGGGATCGATCGGGCCCGATGTCCGACAGCTGCAGGACTTCTTGAACAAGCTCTTCCAGACGCTGACGCCGCTGGCAGTCGACGGAAACTTCGGCCCGCAGACCAAGATGCGCGTGCAGTTCTTCCAGCGGAACAACGGCCTGGTCGACGATGGCGCGGTGGGCGCGTTGACGATGGCCGCCATCGAGCTCGCGTTGCGCGCGCTGGGACTGCTTGCACCCGGGCCGACGCCCGCCGCCACCTCCGCGGTCCGGCCCATCACCCAGCAGATCCTCGGGGTGGCGTCGCCGAACAACCTGATCACCCAGGTCATCCCTTCCATCGAGGTGATCGCCGAGTCGACGTTCCGGGCCGGCGTTCCTTCGAACAAGCCCAGTTTTCGATCGGTCTCACCGACGACCGGGCGCCTTGGCATATTCGCCGCGCAGAAGGGCAGCGTTCAGCGCGCCGTCATCTT
Source organism: Polyangia bacterium (assembly GCA_035577105.1). Taxonomy (GTDB): domain Bacteria; phylum Myxococcota_A; class Polyangia; order Fen-1088; family Fen-1088; genus DATKEU01. The sequence goes on along the minus strand of DATLVT010000592.1, from coordinate 2,833 downwards.
GCTGTTGCCTGCGACCGGCGTCCCCGATCGCGTGATCATCTGCATCACGCAGGGGTTCGGACAGGCGACGGCGACGCTGGATCCGCTGAACTGGAGTGATCCCCTGTCGCCGGCGCTGATCAACTTTGTGCTGCTGAAGCACGTCGTCAACCGCTGGGGCGCGCAGACCCTGGCCTCGCGAAAGCAGATGGCGTTCGTCTACATCGTGCGCGCCAAGGGGGACGAGCTGGGTCCGTTCAAGAACGACGGCCCGTTCGTGCGCCAGGTGCTGACCGAGATGGCGTCGCTGACCAATCAGTCGTTCTCGTTCGGCAACGTCGAGGCGTTCACCTTCAGCAGCGGCATCTCCGAGTTCAACACGTTCGTCACCGCCATCAACGGCGTGCTGCCGGTGCGCGCTCTTTACGCGCTGGATCCCGCTCCGGCGGTGGGGACCGCCCAGCTTCCCGGTGTGGTGCGAAAGCAATTTCTGACCGGGGCCACCGGCGGGCCGCGCGCCGGTTTCGAGTTCATGCCCATCGATCGCTGGAGCAACGAATCCCAGTTCGCCACGCGCAACACGTTCCCGGCGCCCGCCGGGTTCAATTACCTGCACAACCACTGCGCGCCCAAGTACTTCCTTCACCTGGGCCTGCAGTCCTCCTAGCGCCGCTCAGAACGCTCCTGCATTGCCGGGGTGCCCCGGACCTTGCTCTGCGCTGGAAGGGCCCAATGTTTGAGACGGCTCTGCTTCTCAAATCGGCGCTTCTCACGCCCAGGAGGTATCCGGGTGCAGCGTGGATCCTTCGCCCGGCACAGGTTTGCGGACATCGCCGCCGGCCTTCTGGCAGCGGGCTCGGTGGGGGCCATCGGTCTGTATCTGGCCGTCGCCCTCCTGCGGTTGCGCTATCCGTTCGAGCTGGAATGGATGGAAGGCGGGGCCGTCGATCACGTGGCGCGCATCCTGGACGGTCGACAGCTGTATCTAGCGCCCAGCATCGACTTTGTCCCCTTCGTCTACCCGCCGCTGTATTTCTACCTGTCGGCTGCGCTGGCCAAGGCGATCGGTCTCGGCTTTTTGCCGTTGCGGCTGGTCTCGCTGGCCAGCTCACTCGCCTGCCTGGCCCTTCTGTTTCGTATCGTCGCTCGGGAGACGGGGTGCCGGCGCGCCGGCCTGTGCGCCGCCGGCCTTTACGCCGCCACCTTCGCGGCCAGCGGCGCGTGGTTTGACCTGGCGCGCGTCGATTCCCTGTTCGTTGCCCTCCTGCTGGGCGGCCTGGAACGACTGCGCTTTGGCGATCGGTCGGCGGGCGGTTCCATCGCGGCCGGGGTTCTCCTCGCCATGGCGTTCCTGGCCAAGCAGACGGCGCTGCCCATAGCCGTCGCAGTCCTTTTGCACGCCGTCTTGACCCACAGGAAACATGTCTGGCCAGCCACTGCGGCCTTTGTACTGGCGGCGGCCCTACCCGCCCTGGCCATCGAATTCGCCAGCCGCGGTTGGTACAGCTATTACGTCTTTCGGTTGCCTGGGCAGCACCCGCTGGATGGCAAGTGGATCACGTTCTTCAGTCGCGACCTGTTGCGCACCGTGCCCTTGGCTGGGCTCATCAGCGCGGTCTTCCTGGCGTGGCAAGCTCTGCGGCCGCGGCGCCCGGAGAGTCATCGGCCGCGCATCACCGTTTACCTGGTCTTTCTGGTGACCTCCGTGGCGGCGTCATACGCCTCGCGGCTGCACGAGGCGGGTTACCTGAACGTGCTGATGCCGGCTTTTGCCGCCCTGTCTCTGGTGACCGGCTTGGCCGTCGGGACGGTAATGTCGACGACGGCGGACCCGGCGAAGACAGCGTGGGGCCAGATGGGACGGGGGGCCGTTGGCCTCGTGTGCCTGCTGCAGTTACTGCTGCTGGCCTACAACCCGCGTCCGCTGGTCCCCACGGTCGCTGACCGGCAGGCCGGGGAGGCGCTGGTGCGTCGTCTGGCGGCGTTGCCGGGCGAGGTCTACATCCCCTTTCATGGCTACCTGGCGGTGCTGGCCGGAAAACCGACCCACGCTCAGGGAATGGCCGTGTACGACGTGCTGCGCGGGGAGAACCCTCAGTCCGGCGCGCTGGCGGCCAGCCTTGATCAGGCGATCCGCGATCAACGCTTCGCCGCCGTCGTTCTCGATTCCAACCTGTTCCTTCCCCAGTTGACCCGGTACTACCGGCTGACCGGGACGGTCTTCGACCGGTCTTCGGTGTTTTTCCCCGTGACCGGCAAGCGCACCCGTCCCGAACAGATCCTGACCCCTGCCTATGCCGCGACGACCACCGTCGCCACGCCTTGACCCACGGCGGCGAAAATTTGGCGCCAGCTTCCTGTTAAGCGGACGCGGCGATCGTCCGATGTCCAGAATCATGGGCGCCACGAAAAGCATCAAATCCCCGGTCGCCCACGTGCGCCGTGTGGAGGATGTTCCTTTCGCCATCCGCGAGCGGCAAAACATCTCCCGGCTGATCCGTCGGACCCGGCTGGCCAATTTCATCGGCACCGTGATGTTGCTGGCCCTCATCGCTTGCGCCTGTTTTGCCATGTCATCCCTGAGGCTCAGCAGCGATCCGGATTACATCAAGCCCTGGTGAAGGCCGCATTGATTTCAGCGCTCTGCCGGCATGATCCGCCGACAACACACTCGCCAAATGTGGCGCGCCGGACGTATGCTAGTCTTGGTTGGTCGCATGGACTTTGAAGAGTTCGAACAGCTTGTTCTGAAGGTGCTGTTCGAGACCGACGTCCCGATCACCGCGGCCCATGTCGCCTACCTGGGTCGAATCTCGGTGCGAACGGCGGAGCGCCATCTGGCCCGCATGGTGGA
>DATLVT010000591.1:0-5690 GCA_035577105.1 Polyangia bacterium | reverse complement strand
TCGAACGTGCTGAAACGAGGTGTTTCTCGACGGGTTTTACCACCTTACGCGAATTGACCACCTACAGCGATGGTGATATCTCAGAGCGCCATGGGAAAATGTGTCTTGATCGCCGACGACAGCGTGACGATCCAGAAGGCGTTCGCGATGACCTTCGGCGGTGAAGACGTCTCGCTGGTGGCGGCGCGGTCGGCGGATGAGGGGTTGAGCCTGGCCAGGCAGAACCGCCCCGACCTGATGATCGTCGATGCGTCGATGCCGGGACGCTCCGGCTATGACCTTTGCGCGGCGGTGAAAGCGGAAGGTGGACTGCGCGGCACGCCGGTCTACATCCTGGCTTCCAGCCAGCAGCCGTTCGACGAGACCAAGGGACGCCAGGTCGGGGCCGACGGTCATTTCATCAAGCCGTTTGAATCGACGGCCATCATCGAAAAAGTTCGCGAGGCGCTGAGCAAGGGCGCGCCGATCTCCGCGCCCGCGCCCGCGCCCGCCCTGGCGCCCGCTCGGCCCATGGTTCCGCCGCGGGCGTCGGCGTCGATGTCGGCGGTCGCCGAAGACGACTATGGCGAGATCAGCGTCGACGTGCCGCCCCGCGAAGCGCCGCGCCCGACGGCCTCATCGTTCCCCATGCAGCCGGCGCGTCCCACCGGGCCCATGGCCGTGCCGATGGCCGCCAGCGCCGCGCCGGTGCCGCCGCCGGGGACGGGGATGCGCCCGTCGTTGATCCCCGGCATCCGTCCCGGCTCCGTGGCGCCCGCTCGCCCGGGGGCTCCGCCCATGTCAGCGCCCGTCGCCCGTCCCATGGGACCGGGCGCGGCGCCTCCCGTGCAACGTCCGGCGCCGGCGCCGCGGACGTTGATGGGACTGCCGGCGGCAAATGCCCCGATCCCCGGTTCGACACGTCCGGTGGCGCCGTCCTATCCGGGGGCCATGCCCCAGGCGCGCCAGTCACCGCCCATCCTGTCGCGGCCGGCACCCGCCGGCGTTCCGTCGGGGATCTCGGCCATGGTGGGCAGCGCCGTCGATCAAAAGATGGCCGCCCTGGCCGCCAAGGGCCCCGAGTACGAAGCGATCGCCAAGCTTTCGCGCGAGATCATCGAGCAAGTCGTCTGGGAAGTCGTCCCCGAACTGGCCGAAGCGATCATCCGCGAACACGTCGAAAAACGCGGCCGGGTGTGAGCGCGGAAGGGGCCTGAGGGCCCCTCCCGCGGGCCCTCCCCACGCGACGAGAGCCGAAGGCGGATCCTGTCTGGCGATTGTCGTCTCCGGCGGGCAGAGCCCGCCTCCGATCCGCGGCGGAGCGGATTTGAAAGGGGGCATCCCGTCGCTGGCAACAAGGCGCGGTTCCGGCTAAATAGTCAGGTTCCCATGGCTGAATTACCCAAGAACTACGAGCCCGAGTCGATCGAGCCGCGCTGGTACGAGGAGTGGACGGCGCGCGGTTATTTTCATGCGGATGCGACGGCGCCCAAGGCCCCGTTCGCCATCGTCATCCCGCCCCCGAACGTCACGGGTTCGCTGCACATGGGACACGCGCTGGGCGACACCATCGAGGACATCTTCACGCGCTGGAAGCGCATGGCTGCCTACAACGCCATGTGGTTGCCCGGGACCGATCACGCCGGCATCGCCACGCAGCTGGTGGTCGAGCGCGAGCTGCGCGAGAAGGAAGGCAAGTCGCGCCACGATCTGGGGCGCGAGGAGTTCGTGAAGCGCATCTGGGCCTGGCGCGAGCGAACCGGCGATCGGATCCTGGAGCAGCTGAAGAAGCTGGGCTGTTCGCTGGACTGGTCGCGCACCAAGTTCACCATGGACCCGCAGTATTCGGCGGCGGTCATCGAGGCCTTCGTGCGCTTGCACGAGGAGGGCCTCATCTACCGGGCGCGGCGCCTCATCAACTGGTGCGTGTCGTGCCGGACGGCGCTGTCCGACCTGGAGGTCGAGTTCGACGAGCAGACCCAAGGCGAGCTGTACGAGTTCGCCTATCCGCTGGCCGACGGTTCGGGCGAGGTGGTGGTGGCCACGACGCGGCCCGAGACGATGCTGGGTGACACCGCGGTGGCCGTGCACCCGGACGATCCGCGACACGCGTCGAAGATCGGCAAGGAGATCAAGAACCCCATCACCGGGCAGACCTTCAAGGTGATCGCCGACGCCATCCTGGTCGATCCCAAGTTCGGCACCGGCGCCGTCAAGGTGACGCCCGCCCATGACCCGAACGACTTCGAGACCGGGCAGCGCCACAACCTCCCGATGATCTCCATCTTCGACGAGGCGGGGAAGGTGACGGCGGCCGGGGGGCCGTTCGCCGGCCTGGATCGCTTCGCCGCGCGCAAGGCGGTCAAGGCGCGCCTCAAGGAGCTGGGCCTGGAGCGCGGATCGAAACCGCACATGCACGCCGTCGGTCACTGCCAGCGCTGCGAGACCGTGGTCGAGCCGACGCTGTCCACGCAGTGGTTCGTGAAGATGGAACCGCTGGCCAAGCCGGCCATCGAGGCGGTCGAGCAGGGCAAGACCAAGTTCGTGCCCGAGACCTGGTCGAAGACCTTCTTTCACTGGATGAACAACATCCGCGACTGGTGCATCTCGCGGCAGCTGTGGTGGGGGCACCGCATCCCGGTCTGGTATTGCGGCGACCCCGCCTGCCAGCAGATGACGGTGGCGCGCACCACGCCGGCGGCCTGCGGCCACTGCGGCGGCGCCGATCTCAAGCAGGACGAGGACGTGCTGGACACCTGGTTCTCGTCGTGGCTGTGGCCGTTCGCCACGCTGGGCTGGCCGAACGAGACGCGCGAGCTGAAGACGTTCTACCCGACGACCATGCTGGACACCGGGTACGACATCCTCTTTTTCTGGGTGGCCCGCATGATGATGGCGGGACTGCACTTCATGAAGAAGGTCCCTTTCCGCACCGTCTACCTGCACACGATGGTGACGGACGAGAAGGGCGAGAAGATGTCCAAGGTCAAGGGCAACACCATCGACCCCCTGGACGTCATCGCCAAGCACGGCGCCGACGCCTTGCGGTTTGCGCTGGCCTGGCTGACCACGCAGGCGTCGCAGGGCAAGAACATCAAGTTCTCGATGGGCAACGTCGAGGACGCGCGGCGGTTCGCCAACAAGATCTGGAACGCCACCCGCTTTGCCCTCATCAACCTGGAGGGCTTCGACGCCGATCGCTTTGCCGATCAGATCGCCGACGGACCGGACCGCGCCGAGTTCGATCTGCCCGAACGGTGGATCCTGTCGCGGGTGCAGCGCGCCGCCGAGGAGGTGGACACCGCGCTCGAGGAGTACCGCATCGCCGACGCCGCGCAGGCGGCCTATCACTTTGTCTGGAACGAGCTGTGCGACTGGTACATCGAGCTGGCCAAGGCGGCGCTGGCCCGCGGCGACGCGGCCAGCAAGTGGAAGATCCAGGGGGCGCTGGTCACCGCCCTGGAAACGGCGATGCGCCTCTTGCACCCCTTCATGCCGTTCCTGACGGAGGAGATCTGGCAGCAGCTGCCCAAGCCGTCCGGCGCGCCCCAGAGCATCATGATCACGCTGTACCCGGTGCGGGACGTGCGTTTTCATGACGACGCGTCGGAGGCGTCGATGGCCCTGGTGCAGAAGGTGATCGTGGCCCTGCGCGGGATCCGCGCCGAGAAGAACATCCCGTCGATCACCCGCATCCGGACGTTGCTGGTGGTGACCGACGACTACAAGAAGACGATCCTGGACGGGTACAAGACCATCATCGCCGAGCAGGGGCGCTGCAGCGACGTGCGCGTGCGGCGGACCGGCTCCAGCTTTGGAGGCGATTTCATCCTGGATCAGCTGGCCACCGCGCTGGCCGGCGACGTCGAGGTGATGGTGCCGCTGGACGGCCTGGTCGATGCCGGGGCGGAGAAGGCCAAGCTGGAGAAGGATCGGGCCAAGCTGGTCTCGGACCGCGATTACCTGGCGAAGAAGCTGACCAACCCCAAGTTCGTCGATCGGGCGCCGGCGGAGGTCCTGGACAAGGATCGGGCCAAGCTGGCCGAACTGGAAACGGCGTTGACGCGCATGGAAGAGGCCCTCGCGCGCCTGAACAAGAAAGCGTCCTGAGCCGCCTCAGTGTTTGTGAGGCGGGCGCTTGCTCGATTTGCTCGGGCGGGTAGCCGGTTTGCTCACGGCAGGTGGCGGCGTTGGCTCGGGCGGCAGAGGCGCGGCGACGGCTTCGCTGACAGGAGAGACCGACGGGAGCGGCGGGTGGAGGAGGGGCGCAGCGTACCGCTGCCAGAGGGCGGGGACGAATCTTTGGCAGACGCGCGTGCCCATGACGGCCGCGCTGGTCACGGCGGCCAGCAGGGCGGTGGTGGCCAGGCGGGTGCGCCAGCGTGCCCGCATGAGGCGCGTGCGTTCGGCGCTGCCCAGGCTGCGGAAGCTTTCCGTGACCGGCACGTCGCCGGTCTCGGACGCGGCGGTGATTGACCTGGCGGGCGCGCCTGGGTTTGCGGCGTCGTTTCGGGGGACTTCCTGCGCCCCGTCGGTGATGATGATGGGCGTCTCTTCGGGCGGGTGGTACAGCTCGCGCAGCATCCTGGCCAGATCGCGGCTGCTGTGGCGGGCGGCGATCAGCGTGCGTTCCAGATCGGCGGCCATGGCCGCGGCCGAAGGATAGCGGCGCGCCGGATCGCGCTCCAGCGCCCGCAGCGCGATGCGATCGAGCTCGCGCGGGATCGAGGCGTTCACCGCCGACGGCGGGGCCGACGGCTGCATCAGCAATTGCCGCATCTTGGCCAGCTCGTTGTTGGTGGTGAACAGCCGCCGTCCGGTCAGCATCTCGTGCATGAGAACGCCGGTGGCGAACACGTCGACCCGGGCATCGATGGGCTGTCGGTTGATCTGTTCGGGCGCCAGATAGGACACCTTGCCCTTGATGATGCCGTCGCGTGTCTCCGCCTCGGCGAAGGACGCGGCCCGGGCGATGCCAAAGTCGACGACCTTCGCCGTGCCGTTGAAGGCCAGCATGATGTTGGGAGGCGAGATGTCGCGGTGAATGATCTCCAGGGGCGCCCCGTCGGCGCCCGCCAGCGTGTGCGCGTAGTCGAGGCCCAGGCAGATCTGGCGGGTGATGTCGGCGGCCACCAGGAACGGCATCGCTCGTTGTTCGTGGCGCAGCTTGGCCATGGCGTCGCGCAAGGAGACGCCGTGCACGCTCTCCATGGCGATGAAGTACGTCCCCTCCGCCTCGCCGAACTCGTAGATCTGCACGATGTTGGGGTGGCTGAGCAGCGCGCAGATCTTCGCCTCGTTGACGAACATGCTGACGAACTGGGGGTTGCTTGAAAACTTCGGCAGGATCCGCTTGACCACCAGCTCGCGTTCGAACCCTTCGGGTCCCTTGACCACGGCGCGAAACACCTCGGCCATGCCGCCCTTGCCGATGCGCGCGGTCAGTTGATAGCGGCTGTAAGGAATCCGTCCCGAGGCAAAGATGTCGCCACGATCGTCTGTGGCCAGCGCTTCCGACATGCGAGGAGATCCATCGGCATTTTTGCGGCGGGGGGTAAATCCGCGGCGGCGGCGGGCCGGATCTAGGAGCGAGGGCGGGGGAGCGCGCTGTAAGACGATGTGGGATCGGACTCCGACGTCGCGCGCGGCGATCCGGGGTCGTCGGCGGGGGGCAGGGTGATGAGGCCGGTCATCACGTCGGCGGGGGCCAG
>DATLVT010000590.1:0-5082 GCA_035577105.1 Polyangia bacterium | reverse complement strand
CGCCGGCCAAAGCTGTAGCAATCCACGACCCGCGCCGGCGGATCGGGATAGGGACAGAACCGGATCGCGTCGACCCCGACCCGGATCAGATGACAGGGCCGACCGATCACCGATTCGACCAGCGACACGCTGGCGCCGATGTGCAGGAAGATGTGGTCGAACTGTCGCAGCAGCGAACGATACTGGGCCAGCAGCGCGCGATCCTTCGTCCAGACCTCGCCCAGAAAACAGGCGGCGTGCCGGGACTGCTCTCTCCAGCCCTGCACCTTGTTGAGATAAAGGACCTCGGCGGGAAACAGGAACACCGCAAAGAACAGGTCGTACTTTCGGTCCACCGTCACCGGGTTCATGGTCATGGTCATCCCGGCCAGCAGATTCAGGGAGCGACGGGCCTTGTTGACCGCGCGCCGTCCCAGGCGGACCAGGCGCGTCTCCTCCGGCAGGCTGGGCGCCAGCAGGTCGGCGGCGTCCACCTGGCCGATGACATCCTCGAACTCGTAGTTCGAGCACTGATAGACCATCCGGCTGAGCTGCCGCTGCGAGAAGACCAGGGTCCGGGACGCGGAAGAAATCAAGGGCGCCGACGATAGGGCCCCGTCGGCCGCGCCGTCAACCCTGCCGCCCTCAACCTTTCAGCGCCGCGCGGATCCCCATGACGTAAGTGACGCACGCGAAGAACACCGTCGAACCGAATCCGAACGTCAGCTCGTTGACGCCGGCGATGCAGCTGCGCGGGATCAGGACGCCAAAGCCGATGGCGACCGTGGGAACGACGAACAGGATCAGGGGCAGATAAAGGCGCACCAGGCTGCGCCGGGTCGATGAAGGTGCGCCGGAGCTGATCGTCGTCATGACTTCGCCATTTCTGCGCCGCCGGTCAGAGCTTCTCGAACAGCGTCGCGTCGACCTTCTGATTGGGCCGGATGTTCGTGTACTCGTACTTCTCCAGAAAACCGTGGGCGTCGTGAACCTCGATCTTCACGGGAAGTCCCAGCTTGGCGTCGACGCAAAGGCGGGTTCGCTGGGCGTACAGCCCCTTGGCCCCGGGCGGCGCCGTGTACTCCATCCAGAAGCACCCGCTGCCGTCGAACCCCTCGTTCTTGCGGGCCAGGCCCCCCTGCGCGCTGCCCTTGCGCAGATCGGACGAGACCAGATCCAGCAGCGGCCCGAACCCCAGCTCGGTGACGTTGTGGTTGGAGTCTCCGTGGGCCAGCCGGCCGGAAAGATCGATCCACAGCGACGTGATGCCCAGGATCCCCGCCTCGCGCACCAGCATTTCTGTGGGCCGTTTCTCCGTCCAGATGACGTGGCGACCGGCCTTGGGGCCCTCGACGTAATCAAGACGCTGCGCGCGCGGGGCGGTCTGAACGATCACCTCCATCGTCTGCGCGGGCAGCAGCTTGCCGTCGACGCGCTCCTGCTTCAGCAGGCGGGCGCGGTAGGTGCCCAGGCGGCGCACACCCTCGCGGCCCAGCACGATCAGGTCCTCGGGCGACGTGGCCGACAGACGCTCTGCCAGGGCTGGCTGCGACAGCGCGCGCATGGCATCCAGGCGCGGTCCAACCGCATCGTCGGCGCTGGCCCCGACAGTGGTCACGAACAGTGACGCGAAGAGCGAGGCAACCAGAGAGGCAGAGAAAACGGGCTTCATCTGGACGTTAACTGGGTTAACACGCTATTGACCGCCGGTCAATAGCCACCTAGGCTTGACTGGCTCGATGAACGCCGCTGTGCGAAAGGGCCTCTCGGTTGCGCGGCTGCTGACCGCGATCAGCGTCACCGGCCTCGATTGCGGCGGCGCCGAGACCTTTCGCGGCGACGTCGCCGCCCGAGCCCCCGATGACGGAAACGGTGGATCGGCCGGGAATGACGGCGAGAACATCGACGCCACCGCGCCAGGCGAAGACACCGCCCCAGACATGAGCGGCGGCCCGTCAGGGCAAGCCGGTGCCGGCGGAACCGCCGACGCCAGGATGTCCGGCGGCGGTGGATCGGGCGGTGGCGCCGGCACGGGCGGCTCCGGCACGGGCGGCAGGATCGGGACCGGCGGCAGCGATGGCGGCGCCGTCGACGCTGTCGACAGCAGCGCCGCGCCAGGCTGCGCCGCAGCGACCAGCTGCAGCTGCGCAACATCGAAGACCTGCACGCTCGGCTGCGACGGCACCGGTTGCACCCTGGGCTGCGGGATCAGCGGCACCTGTGATCTCGCCTGTCCCGCCGGCGGCTGCACCTTCACCTGCAACACCTCATCGAAGTGCAAGACCACCTGCCCGGGCGGCAACTGCCGCCTGTCCTGCGGCGACTCCGCCACCTGCAGCCTCACCTGCAGCGGGGGCAAACCCGCCACCAACTGCGGCAGCGGCAAGCTGGTCTGCGATCAAGCCTGCTGACCGCGACGGTCGGCTCGCCCGTCGCTAGCGAGTCGCTAGCGACCGAACAGACCGGCCACGCGGATCCCGTAGGCGTCGCGCTCCACCAGCGGCGCCACCATCCACCGATCCTGATAGCCGCGCCGGCCAAGCAACGCGCCCGTGGGCCGCGTGAAGATCTCGATCTCCCCGATCACCGTCCCCACCACCGCCCCCACCGACCCCGTGACCCACCGGTGATATCCGATACCCACCAGCAACAGCCCGCCTCCGTTGACTGCCACCGTTGCCGTGTGCGCCAGCCAGCTGCGCGCGAAGGCCTCATCGTCGGCGCTGCGGCCCAGCGACAGCTCCGCCTCCGGCAACAGCGCACAGCGCCCGTCGCCGCCCGCCGCCGCCGCAAGCTGGCCGTCGATGACGCCGGCGTCGCGCATCGCGGGCACCGGCACCAGCAGCACAGGAACCAGCCCCAGCACCGACTTGCCGGCGCCCACGTACAGCTCGGCGCGTTCGCCGCGATCAGAACGGGTCAGCGCCAGACCCGCCTGGCCCACCGCCAGCGCCGAGAATCCCAGCCCCCATCCCCATTGCCACACCCGCGCGTCACGCGCGTCGGCCCGCAATCGTTCGCTGACGAAGCCCAGGCGTTCTTCGCTGTCCGCGCAGGGCTGCGCGCGCGCCACCGCCGGCGCGGCCATCAGGACGGCCAGCGCCGCGCTGATCGCCGCCCAGCGCCGGACCGCCGTCGCGAAGCCGCGGCTCTCCTCAGCCACGCAGCGCCGCCAGGACCAGCGACGGAACGTTCAGCGCCCGGGGATGCGTCTCGAACGCCGCCAGCTTTTGCCCGATGACGTTGCATTGCTTGTTGTCGAAGTACCAGGCCGGCTTGGGCGCCAGGACCACCGGCCCGCGCACGATCGACTTTTCGATCCCGCCCAGCATGAACGTGTTGTGCACCCAGCCCAGGCCACTCTGAATGTTCGCCAGCGTGGCGCTGGGGTGCCCGCCCCAGGGCGGCGACACCGTCCCGTACCCCACCGCCGGCCACAGATTGATGGCCACGGTGCCGTACCGCAGCTCCGTCACCGCGCGGTCCAGCGCCCTGGCGATCGTCGGATCGGCTTCGCTCTTGCCGTCGATGATGAGGGCCGCGTTCAGCGTCCCCCACAGCCGGTCGTTGCAAAAATCGGTCACCGTGGCCAGGAACAAAGCCGGATCCGCCTCCCCCACCTCCGTGTGGCCCAGCAGGCCGCAGAACGCCTCCACGCGGAACAGGCGCTCATCGGCGCGGCTGGAGTCGACGTCGGGGATGAACGCCCAGGGCAGGCTCTCCGGTTCGGGCGAGCCAAAGTACTGCACGGCATTTCGCCCCGCCACCATCTCTTCATAACGCTGGCGGGCGCCCGGATAGTACGCCTTGCGCGTGCGCGCCTGCCCCATCGCCTTTCGAAACAGCTCCAGAAAGCGATCGCGCTGGGGCCAGCCGCGGGCGGTGATCAGCACCTTGGCGCCGTTGCAGTTGAAGGACCCGTTGTTCACCAGCATCGTGGTCAGGTTGCGCGCCTGGAACCAGAGCTCCTTGTCGCTGAACTTCCCCGGGACGATGGCCACCGGGCTGACGTTGCCCAGCTCCGAGGTGATGGGCTTGGCCAGCAGCGGCGCTCCCTGGCGTTTTCGGCGCTCTTGCTCGGTGCCGGGCGCGCCCCACACGATGCGGTCGTGCGTCTTGTCGGACCCGGTGATGTGGATGTCGTCCACGTCCCGGTGCTGGCACAGGTACTCGCCCTCCTCAGCGCCGCCGTAGACGATGCGCAGAAAACCGGCCGCGATCAGCGGTGCCAGCGCCTGCTCCAGGAACGGGCCGACCCATTCATTGACGGGGTTCATCTTCAGCAGGCAGACGCTGCCGTCGACGAACATCTTGTAAAGGACATCCATCACCGGGATCGACGACACATTGCCGGCGCCCAGGATCAGCGACACTTTTCCTTCGGGCTGGCTCTCTTGATAGAACGCCGCTTGCTGCTGGCGGGCGCCGGCCTCGTCAATCCCCGGCTGCAGACGCACCCAGCACGACAGTCCCCGGTAAAGAGTGGTGTCCCAGCCACCCACCGGCAGCACCTCGACCTCGACCCGACCGTCGGGACGGGTGCGCACCTTGCGCCCCAGCTGCGGCCGCCCCTGGCGGGCGATCTGCAGCAGGCTGTCGACGAGCAGACGGATGTTGCGGGCGCTGGGGGCCGGCCCCGCCAGCCACTCCTCGCCGGCGGTGGGCGAATCCAGCGGGATCCCCTTGGCCCGGCAGGCGGCGGCCACCCAGTCGCCGCTGACGGCGTTCAGCAAGGGCGCCGTGGCGCGCAACAGCGCGATCTTCTCGGCGACGGGAAGCCGCGCGAAGGCCCGCTTGCGCTGGACCACCGCGGCGACAGCCTGATCCAGCGCCGCGGGAGAGCTGACGGCATTTTTTGACGCGGGAGCGACGTTGCCAGTCATTGACTAGTATTCAATAGCACGAGTACCGTATCTGTTTCCAGGTCAGGAAACAGCGACAGGGAGGCCGGAATGAGTGCCCGTCCATGATCATCCACGGATCGAGATTGGCCGGGCGCGAGGCCTGGCGGTTCGTGGCGATGGGCGCCTTCTGCTGGGGCGCCGCCGCCTGCAGCGGCAGCGCCGGCCAGACCCAGAGGCATGACGCGAGCGCCGGCGGTTC
>DATLVT010000589.1:0-10785 GCA_035577105.1 Polyangia bacterium | reverse complement strand
GCCTTGCCCGTCCCCTTGCGGCGGATGATCTTCTTGCGGCGCTTGGCGGCGATGCGCGTCTGGCGCTTGGGAACCGCCAAGCCTAGCTTCTTCGCGCGGCGGGCCTCACGGAATTTCTTGATCTTCTTTTTCGGAAGATCTTTGTGCTTTACGCAGACCATCCCAAAGACAGGCGCCGCTGGATTGCTGCAACCAGGGACGGGACACAATTGCTTGGGCGCCTTCTTGCGCGGCTTTTTGGCGGGCGCCCAGGCGGCGCGCAATGCCAGCGACTTTGGCGGTCGACCGCGACGAGCCGGAACTCCATTACTCCCACCCAGCGCGGCGGCAACCGCGTTGCGCGCGCGCTCCATGATTTGAGCCTCAATGACCTGCGCCAGATGGTTGGTGAAATTCTCGACGACAGTTCGGAGTTCAGACATGCGCGGGATTGTAGACGAAGGGTTCTGCAAATGCAGCTTCAACCTTCAAACATTTTTTGTGTTAGCGTCGCCGCCCGGCCCAACAGGGTCCAAATTTGGGGGAGGTATCGCATGTCATACGAGAGTCTGTCTTTGTCCGAGCTGATACCGGCAACGGAAGAAGAGATCTATTCAGCCTGGCTGAACAGCAACGAGCACTCCGCGTTTACCGGCGATCAGGCAGAAATTGACCCTGTTGTCGGTGGAAGGCACAGCACTTTTGGCGGGTACGCGCAGGGCGCCATCATCGACCTGATCCCGGCCCGTCGCATTGTCCAGACCTGGCGAACCAATGACTTTCCCGAGGGAAGTCCGGACTCCCGTCTGGAACTGACCCTTGAAGCGACAGTGGGCGGCACGATGGTCACCCTGCTTCACACGGAGATTCCCGACGGTCAAAGCGACAATTACCGCGAAGGCTGGGTCAAATACTATTTCGAGGCCCTCAAGAAGTACTTTGCCGAGAAAACCGGTCAGGCCGCCGGCAATGAAGAGCCGCCGGCAATGCCCCCCAGCAACGGTCTCTCAGAGCACAAGAAACCACCAACAAGATTGACGACCCGCGCAAAGACGCCGGCGCCGAAGCCGGCCGCCAAAGCCGCCGCCCCCGCTGCCACAAAGCCCAAGCCAAAAGCAAAGGCAAAACCAAAGGCCAAGGCGAAGGTGAAAGCCAAAGCGGCCCAGACAAAGTCCAGGGCCAAATCCAGGACCCGCCCCGCCGCGAAAACCAAGGCGCGAAAGGCGATCAAAGCGAAGGTCAAGGCAAAGGCAAAGGCAAAGGCAAAGGCCAAACCCAAGGCGAAAGCCGGCAAGAAGCCAGCGAAGTCAACGCGGGCGTCAGCGGGCAAGAAAAAGAAACGCCGCTAGGCGGCTGGCGACCGCAAGCGGCCACTCAGGCGCCGGAGGCGCGCGCCACCAGACGAACCCCCTCGTCATAGAGAGCGCCGCCTTCGCCGAGATCCGTTGTTTGCGCCCGCAACAGAGCATTGGCGCAACGCCCGGAACGAAGGTGGCCGCCTTTCGGCACGATGGCGACGTCTGCGCGCTGGCGCGGGTCGCAATGAACCTGGACAGTCATCGATCCGATCGGTGACTGCAGAACGCCCAGCGCGCCATCGGCAATGCCGGCGGCGGCGGCGGCGACGGCGGGGCTGACGGTACAGGGCAAGGGCCCCTCGCTGGGCACCGACCACTGTGACGACTGCGACCGGTCCGTGGACAGCGACATCAGGGCCAATGGGTATTCCGCCGCGCGCCGAACGTCGGGCGGTGGTTCGGTCATCAGATTGGCCCGGCCGCTGGCCGTGAAGAAGCGGCGTTGCGCGAAGGCGATGGCCGGGGCCAGCGGATTGCGCCGCGCGCCCGCCTCGAGATCTTCCAGGGCCGCTCCGCCGGACGACACTTCGGGCCGCAGCAAGCGGCGTTTCCATTCTCGCGCGGTCCCCGCCATCGCGTCAGTCAGACCCACGCGCGCCGCCAGCTCTTGAACGATGGCCAGATCGCTGCGAACCTGGGGCGGCGGCGCCACCACCGGCTGGGCGACGCCCACCAGGTGATGGCCGTAGGAGCCCAGGATGTCGTCCGACTCCAGCAGAGTCGGGGTGGGCAGAACCAGGTGGGCCAGGCGAGCGGTGTCGGTCATGAAAGAATCGGTCACCACCACGAACTCGCGCGAGGACAGCGCCCGCGCCACGGTCTCCGAATCGGGAAGCATCGCCACCGGATTTCCCGCGGTGATCCAGACGGCGCGCACGGGCGGATCGCTGGCTGCCAGCAGGTCCCGTCCAAAGAGCGGCTCCAGGATCGTGCGCGGCGGGGCAGCCGCGCCGGGCAACGACGTGTCGAAGGCGCGCCGACGTTTGAAATAGAAAGAGACGCCGCCGCCCGAGATCCCGATATTTCCGGTAATGGCGCCCAGCGCGTCCAGCGCGCGCACGATGCCGCCGCCATTTTCGCGCCGTCCCATTCCCCACCCGACCAGGATGGCCGTCGGCCCGTCCGCCAGTCGATCGGCCAGATCGTCGGCCGCTGCCAGCGGAACGTCGGCGTCCCGACACCAGGCCCCGGCGTCACGCCCTGCCGCCAGCGCGCGAAATCTGTCCAGGTTGTCGCAGTATTGTGCGGCCGCCGGATCGACCAGCGCGCGATCGAAGAGCCGCCTGGCCACCGCCATGGCCAGCGCAAAATCGCCGCCCGGGCGCGGTTGCCAGTACTGCTGGCACAGGCTGGCCGTCCGATGATGAACCGGATCGATCAAGGTCAGGCGCGCCCCGCGGGCCTGGGCGTCGCGCAGGACGGGAATGGTGTGCGGGCTGGAGACAAAGACGTTCTTGCCCCACAGCAGGATGTTGCGGGCGTTGACCAGGTCCGAAAGATCGTTGCTCTCCGACTCTCCAAAGTCGGCCACCTGCGCGGCTTCGCCGGCACCGGAGCAAATATCGCCCCGCTTGGTGGTCACCGGGCCAAACAGATGAAAGAACCGATCGACGACGGCACCCAGCAGCCCCAGCGAACCACCACTGTGATAGTGAAAAATAGACGCTGGGCCCGATTGCCGCCGAAACGTGGTGAATCGCTCGGCGATCAGATCCAGGGCGGCCGGCCAGGAGATCGGCTGAAAGGTCCCGTCACCCGCCCGCAGCAGCGGCGCGACGACGCGATCGGGTGCGTACTGGAGATTGAGAAAGTGATTGGTGCGCCAGCAGAGAAAACCGCGCGTGACCGGATGGTCGCGATCGCCGGTCAGCTTCGTCACCCGCCCATCCTGGACGGTGGCGACGATCGAGCAGGCGTCGGGGCAGTCGCGGTTGCAGAGCGTCTTGCGCGTCTGGGATGCGGATTCGCCCGCCGACATGCCGATCACGCTAGCACGATCAGTGCTTGAAAAAGCTGCGATAGGCCAGCAACGCCGACAGGGCGAAACCGATGACGATAACCAGCGCGCGAATCACCCGGGCCGGTGCCCGGCGGGCAACGCGCGCCCCGATGAAGCCGCCGGCGATCGCGCCGGCCGTCATCAACAACGCGGCCCGGCCGTCCACCAGCCCCGACGCGATGAAGTAGATCGACGCCACGCCGTTGACCAGGGCGGCCAGCAGATTCTTGATCCCGTTCATGCCGTGGATGTCGGTCGAGGCGATCAGGGCCAGGAAGGCCAGGGTGATGATGCCCATGGCCGCGCCAAAGTAACCGCCGTAGATCCCCACCAGCAGCTGGCAGAACACCACCACCGCCAGCCGCGTGCGCGACGTCGGCGCGCCCGCCACCGGCTTGGGCGCGTGCCGCAGGATCACCCCCTGCAGCATGATGATCAACGTCGCCCCCAGGACCAGCCACGGGATGAGAGCGTCGAAGAGCCGCTGCGACGTGTGGTGCAAGATGGCGGCGCCGGCCAGGGCCCCGATGCAGGCGGGAGGAGCCAGCAGCAGGACCAGCCGCCGATCGGCCTGCAGCTCGCGCCGGTACCCCCAGGCGGAGGCCAGCGACCCCGGCGTCAGGGCAACGGCGTTGGTCACGTTGGCGGCGATCGACGGCAACCCCCAGGCCATGGCCGCCGGAAACGAGATCAACGTTCCCCCACCCGCCACGGCGTTGATGGCGCCAGCGACGGCGGCCGACCCGACCAGCAAGCCGTGGCGAACGATGTCCATGTCGGTTTCTATCGCGGCGGGGCGCGCCCCCACAACCATCCAGCGTCGACGGTCCCGGGCGGCTCTATTGTTCGTGCCTGAGCTGGCGGCGAAAGCGGTCCTCGGCGGCGGCGATGGCGCGGCGATAGCCTTCCGGATCGATGAAGGGGTTTTCGGCGGGATGGTCGCGCAGCCGCTCTTCCTTGTCTTTCAGCTGAAAGAAATGACCATGGGCGCCCAGGAAGACGTCGCAGGGCAGCGCCTTCCACACGGCGAAGCTGTGCTCGAAGTCGGCGGCGATCTCGGGATAGCGGACATTGCCGACCAGGTGAACGCCGTCGTTGACGTTGGCGCTGGGAAAGAACAGGACGTTCAGGGCCCGTCCGTGATCGTGGATCACCATGGTCCAGGTGGTGGCGCCGCGGGTGTGGCCGGGGGTGAGGTGGGCGGTCAGCGTGGTGCCGCCCAGGGTGACGGTGGCGCCGTCGTCGATGGGGCGATCGACGGGGCACGGCGTCCAGGCGTACACGCCATCATAGACCGGCTCGCCCTTGCCACCGCCGGCGACCACCGGCGCGTCGGGGCGCGCCACCACCACCTGGGCACCGGTCAGCTTTCTCACCAGGGCATGGGCCTGCACGTGATCGATGTGGGCGTGGCTGCTGAGCAGGATCTTGATGTCCTCGAACCGAAAACCGAGCGCGCCGATGTTCTCGCGCAGGCGCGGCACGCTGGCCTCGAACCCGCTGTCGAGGAGGATGTGGCCGGCCGGCGTGGTGATCAGAAAGATGGCCAGGTCGCTGGTGCCGACGTAGTGAATGTTGCTGATGACGGTGAAGGGCGGAAAATCCCGGTTCCAGCTGCGCATGTGGCGCGGGATGCCCGCCTGATTGGCGCACCCCGACACGGTGAGCGCGATCAGAAACGCCGCGGCCATGAAAAGGAGACGCGGCGTCCCGTTGCACTTGCCCTTGCGGACAGACAAGTTTCCAGTATAAAAGACCGACGCCCTCGGAAAGCCCGTCGCATATCGCACGGGTATAGTGGGCGCCAGGTGGGAAGATGAGCGCAAGCAGAACGTGGAAGGAAGCTCTGGGGAACGCCGTCCCCGAGGATCTCGGTCGCGAGATAGACATCTTCGAGACGCAGATCGAGCTGCGCAAGAAGATGAAGATCGAGGAGAAGCTGTTCGCCGAGACCCGCCTGCGCCGCGGCGCCTATGGCCAGCGATACGACAACGGCCAGCGCCACGACGGTGAGAAGACCCAGTCACTGCTGTTCCCCTCGCGCGACATCACCAAGGGCCCGACCACGATGTGGGACGCCCCCGGCATGCAGCGGATCAAGATCCCGATGGGCAAGCTGACCGCCGCCCAGCTGGACGTGCTGGCAGACGTGGCCGAGGAGTATTCGGACCGCATCCTGCACGTGACCACGCGGCAGGATTTCCAGCTGCACTTCATCCACATCGAGGACACGCCGGACATGCACCGCCGGCTGGCCACCGTCGGCATCACCACCCGCGAGGCCTGCGGCAACACGGTCCGCAACGTGACCGCCTGCCCCTACGCCGGCGTCTGCCGCGAGGAGAAGTTCGACGTCAGCCCTTACGCCCAGGCCATCACCTACTTCCTGCTGGGCCACGACGACACGCAGGACTTTGGACGAAAGGTCAAGGTGGCGTTCTCCGGCTGCAAGGAGAACGCCTGCGGCGTCACCAACTTTCACGACATGGGGGCCATCGCCCGCACGCGCGTCGTCGACGGTCAGACCAGGCGCGGCTTTGAGTTCTACGTGGGCGGGGGCCTGGGCGCGGTGCCGCAGGCGGCCCTGCTGTTCGACGAATTCCTGGCGGAAGAAGAGCTGCTGCCCATCTCCCAGGCCATCAGCCGCGTCTTCGCCCGCCTGGGCGAGCGCGCCAACCGGGCCCGGGCCCGCCTGAAGTTCCTGGTGAAAAAGCTGGGCATCGACGAGTTCAAGCGCCTGGTGCTGGAAGAGCGCGCCAAGCTGCGCGTCGATCCGCGCTGGACGGCGTTCCTGGCCGACCTGCACGTCACCGACGAGAAACCACTGCGCCCGCCGGGCGCGCTGCCCACCGGCAACCTGCCCGAGGGCTTTGCCCGCTGGCGCGAGAGCAACGTGGTGCCGCAACGCCAGGACGGCTACGTGATGGCGGTGGTCACCCTGCCGCTGGGCGATGTGACGTCAGAACAGGCGCGCGCGCTGGCCGACGTGGCCCGCCAGTACACGGGCGACGCCATGCGCACCACCGTCGATCAGAATCTGCTGTTGCGCTGGGTCAGCGAGGCCGACCTGCCGGCGGTATACCAGGCCCTGGTCAAGATCGATCTGGCCCGGCCGGGCGCCGGCTCGATCACCGACATCACCGCCTGCCCGGGGACCGATACGTGCAAGCTGGGGATCTCCTCGTCGCGCTCCCTGGCGGCGCAGCTGACCAAGGAGCTGAGCGCGTCAGGCATCGATCGCGATCCCAACGCCAAGCACCTGCACATCAAGACCAGCGGGTGTTTCAACTCGTGCGGGCAGCACCACGTCGCCGACCTGGGATTTCTGGGCGTCAGCCGCAACGTGGGCGGGCGGCGGGTGCCGCATTTTCAACTGGTGGTGGGCGGGCAGTGGACCAACAACGCCGGCGCCTACGGCCTGGCCATCGGCGCCGTGCCGTCGAAACGCGTGCCGGAGATCGTCAAGCGCCTGACCGAGCGATTTGCCAAGGAGCGCCAGGGCGAGGAGACCTTCGCGGACTTCGCCAACCGCATCGGCAAGAAGACCATCCGGGCCATGGTGGAAGAGTTGCAGGCCCTGCCCACCTACGATCAGGATCCCAGCTATTACAGCGACTGGGGCGACCCGCGCGAGTACACCATCTCGGACATGGGCGAGGGCGAGTGCGCCGGCGAGGTGGTCCCCATCGTCGAGGTCGGTCTGGCCGCCGCCGAGCGCGAGATCTTCGAGTCGCAGATGCTGCTCGACGAGAAGAAGCTGCCGGCCGCCGCGGAGCGTGCCTACAGCGCCATGCTGCAAGCGGCGCGCGCCCTGACCCGCGAGAAGGCGCCCAACCTGGGAACGGAACCGGCGGAGATCGTCGCCGAGTTCCGCAAGTACTTCTTCGACACGCAGCTGTTCTTCGACCCCTTCGCGGGGGGCAAGTTCGCCCATTACTTCTTTCGGGCCAGCGACGATCGCGACAAGGCGGCCACCAAGGAATCGGTGCACCAGCTGATCGAGGAGGCGACCTTGTTCGTCGATGCCGCCCACCAATGCTATACGCGCCTCGGCGCCGCGCTGGGCGGTCCGGCGGCCACCACCACCGCCGCCAGCTCCTGAAATCGCCCGGAGAAAATTTGATGGACGCGCACAAGCTGCAGCTGAAGCTCTTCGTCTCCGCCGACTCGGCCCGCAAGGTCGAGCTGGAATCCTTCATCGCGGTCTTTCACCGCTGGATCAAGGAACGCCTCTTGCCCGAACTGACCATCGACGTGGCCAATTACGCCCACGTCCCCAAAGGCCCGGGCGTGGTGCTGATCGGACACGGCTCCGACTATTTCATGGACGAGTCCGAAGGGCGCCTGGGGCTCTTGCACAACCGCAAGCGCGCCGGGTTCGCCCCCGCCCAGCGTCTGGAGGATCTGGCGCGGCGCACGCTGCACGCGGCGACGCTGCTGGAACGCGATCCCACGCTGGCCGGCAAGCTGCGGTTTGCCACCGGCGAGCTGCTGTTCCGGATCAACGATCGCCTGGCGGCGCCGAACACGCCGGCCACGTTTGCCTCGTTGAAGCCCGAGCTGGAAGACCTGGGCAAACGACTGTTCGCGGGCGCCTTTCAGATGACGCCGGTGGGCGGCCCCAAGGACCTGTTCGGCGTGCGTTTGACCAGCGCCACCGCGCCGTCGCTGGCACAATTACTGGAACGCGCCGGCGGCCCGCCGGTGGGCGACGCCTCGCTGGTGGCCTGATAGTTTCGGCGTAACCAGAGAATCCTTTCGGAGTAAGTAGGAACGGTAGGGAGAAACCAAAAATGACGCACCTCGAGTCGTTGAAAAAATACACAGTCATCGTGGCGGACACCGGCGACATCGAAGCGATCGCCAAGCACAAGCCCCAGGACGCCACCACCAACCCGTCGCTGCTGCTGAAGGCGGCGCAACAGCCGGCGTACCGCGGCCTGGTCGACGAGGCGCTGGCCCACGCGGCCAAGCAGTCGGGCGACGAGGCGCACCGCACGGAAGCCTTCATGGACAAGCTGGCGGTGAACTTTGGCTGCGAGATCCTGAAGATCGTCGCCGGTCGGGTGTCGACCGAGGTCGACGCCGGGTACTCTTTCGACACGGACGGCAGCATCAAGAAGGCGCGCGCCCTGATCGACCTCTATCGCCAGGCCGGCATCGACCGCAGCCGGATCTTGATCAAGCTGGGCAGCACCTGGGAAGGGATCAAGGCGGCCGAGCAGCTGGAGAAGGAAGGCATCCACTGCAACCTGACGTTGCTGTTCTCGTTCGCGCAGGCGGTGGCCTGCGCCGAAGCGAAGGTCACGTTGATCTCGCCGTTCGTGGGGCGGATCTATGACTACTACCTCAAGGACCGCGGCGTGAAGGACATCCCGCCCTCCGAAGATCCCGGCGTGGCGTCGGTGGTCCGGATCTATAACCACTTCAAGAAATTCGACTTCAAGACCCAGGTCATGGGCGCCAGCTTTCGCAAGGTGGAACAGATCGAACTGCTGACCGGCTGCGATCTGCTGACCATCAGCCCCGACCTGCTGGCCGAGCTGGGCAACCGCCCGGGCGAGCTGGAGCGCCGCCTGTCACCGGAGCTGGCCAAGGCCAGCGACGCCAAGGCGCTGCACCTCGACGAGAAGACCTATCGCTTCCAGCACAACGAAGACCCGATGGCCGTCGACAAACTCTCCGACGGCATCCGCCGCTTCTACGCCGACGCCCGCAAGCTGGAAAAGTGGGCCGGCGGTTTGGTCGCAAAAGCAGCATAGGGTCGAACACCTTGAGGCGTCCGCCTCCTCCGCGTGGGCGGGTCCTGCCGCTGCAGGGTCCTCCCCAGAAACTTGGCTTGCCGGGGCTGCGTTCGAGATTCTAGAGATCGCGACCTGTGTAACAGAAGCGCAGAGGGACATGGCCCCAGCAAGCCAAGTTTCTGTGGTCCCCCCTTCCGCGTCACCCGCCCACGCTACGTCGGCTAACTCGGTGCCAACGTTCGTGCCCTTCGATCTTTCTCTTCATCGATAGGCTAAATTGTTTGCCCCGAGCGAGCCGACGTAGCGTGGGGGGGTGGCGCGGAGTGAGGGGCCCCCATCGGGCCGGTTCGTCGGGGCCGTTGTCCCTCGGCGCTTCTGTTACACGGGTCGCGATCTCTAGAATCTCGAACGCGGCCCCGGCGAACCGGCCCGATGGGGAAGCTGTCACGCAGCGACAGGACCCGCCCACGCGGAGGAGGCGGACGTCGCAAAAAATAGATCCGCCTATCCGCGCCTTCGCTTCCATTCGTTGATCAGCCCGTTCGTCGACGAGTCGTGCGACGTGACCGGAGCGGCGCCGTCCAGTTCGGGAATGATGGCGCTGGCCAGTTTCTTTCCCAGTTCGACGCCCCATTGATCGAACGAGTTGACCTGCCAGATCACGCCCTGCACGAAGATCTTGTGTTCATAGAGGGCGATCAGCTTGCCCAGGGTCCTGGCGTCCAGCTTTTGATAGAGGATGGAATTCGTCGGGCGGTTGCCGCTGAACACCTTGTGCGGGACCAGCGCCTCCAGGGCCGCGCCGGACAATCCCTGGGCCGCCACCTCGGCGCGCGCCTCCTCGGCATTGCGGCCTTTCATCAACGCTTCGGTCTGGGCGAAGTAGTTGGCCAGCAGCAGCTTCTGGTGATCGCCGATGGGGTTGTGGCTCTCGGCCGCGGCCAGAAAATCGCAGGGGATCAGCTTTGTCCCCTGGTGAATCAGTTGATAGAAGGCGTGCTGACCGTTGGTCCCGGGCTCGCCCCAGATCACCGGGCCCGTCTGATAGGTGGTGATCGGTTGACCGTCGACGGTGACGCCCTTGCCATTCGATTCCATGTCCCCCTGCTGCAGGTAGGCGGCGAACCGGTGCAGGTATTGATCGTAGGGCAACACGGCGTGCGTCGCGGCGCCAAAGAAATTGTTGTACCAGACGCCCAGCACCGCCATGGTCACCGGCAGGTTCTGCTCCAGCGGCGCCGAACGAAAATGTTCGTCCATCTCGAACGCGCCTTCCAGCAGGCGTTCGAAGTTGTCGAACCCGACGGCGATGGCGATGGACAGCCCGATCGACGACCACAGCGAATAGCGGCCTCCCACCCAGTCCCAGAACACGAACATGTTGTCGGGGGCGATGCCGAACTTGGTGACCTCTTTCGTGTTCGTGGACAGCGCGACGAAGTGCTTGGCCACGTGACCGTCCTTCTGCGCCGCCTGCAGAAACCAGCGCCGCGCCGTCTGCGCGTTGGTCATGGTCTCCTGCGTGGTGAACGTCTTGGACGCGATCAGGAACAGCGTCGTTTCGGGCGAGACGCGCTTCAACGTCTCGGCGATGTGCGTGCCGTCGACGTTCGAGACGAAGTGCATCTTCAAGTCGGGCCGGCCGTAAGGACGCAGCGCCTCGGTCACCATGAGCGGCCCCAGGTCAGAGCCGCCGATGCCGATG
>DATLVT010000588.1:0-2450 GCA_035577105.1 Polyangia bacterium | reverse complement strand
CGTGGCCATCGCACTTCTGCAGGGGCTGGCGCTGTTGCTGCTGTCGCCGCTGGCCGGGTTTTCCCTGATGGAGATCAACTGGCCGCTGGTGGTCTCGGCGCTGGCGCTGGCGGCGATCGGGTTCTGTGCGCTGGGCTTTGCCATGGCCTGGTGGATCGACTCGACGCAGGGCTATCACGCGCTGATGAGCGTCGCGCTCATTCCGCTGTGGATGCTGTCGGGGGCGATGTTCCCGCCCGCCAGCGGTGGGCAGGGCAGTCGCTGGATCGCCATCCTGATGGCCGCCGATCCGATGACGTATGCCGTGTCCGCCGTGCGGCGCGGCTGTTACGGCGCAGGGCTGCCGGCGGGGCTGGTGCCGGCGTCATCCTCGGTCGCGGTCGACCTGGCGGTGGTGACGGCGTTCGCGGTTCTGGCGGTCATCGGGGCTGCCGCCCTTTGCCGCCGGCGGGCGTGAATCGCCGCCGCGCGCGCAAGAAGCCGGCGGCCACCAGCAGCGCAACCACCGACCACGACATCGGGCGCGGCGTGACCAGCGAGCACGCGCTGGAATAGAAACAGAGGCCACCCTGGGGCGGCCCGCAGGTCCTTGCCGCGGGATCTGCGCCGGCGTTGCAGCTGGCGCTCTTGCATTGCTCAGAGCGCAGGCAGGCGGCTCCATCCACGAGCGGCGCGACGCAAACCTTGTCCTGCGAATCGCAGATCAAGTCCGGCGCGCACCGGCTGGCGCTGCAGCTCTCGCCCGCCACGTTGAACGGGGCGCACTTGCCGTCGATCTGTCCTTCCTCCTTGTGACACTGGCCTTGCTGGCACTCCCAGTCGTAGGTGCAGGCGTCTCCTTGTGCGACGCGCGGCTGAACGAACTGGTCACAGCCCGGGACACCGGAGAGATGATTCGTCATCCCCAGCGTCTGACAGGAGCTGGCGCGAATGTAGGACAGGCAGGCCTCCAGCTTGGTCCCGTCATAGACGCTGCGAAACCGATCCTGCGACGCCCGGACAGGAGCCAGGTTCTTGGTGTACTCGTCCTTGGTTTTTTGCTCGCAGCTCGGTTCGTCGGTGCCCGCCAGGTCGTTTCCCATCAGCTGCATCGGCGTGCAGCAGTCGTACGCCTTGGCGCAGACGGTTTGCGCGATCTCCGTCGGCGCCTTGTCGGCCGGAATGCCGCCCAGATCGCTCTGCGTGCGCCCGCATCCCAGCCCCGCCGCCGACAGGATCACCCACCACGTTGCTTGTTTGCGCATGCCGGCAGGAGGCTGCAAAGCGTGGTCCACCGCGGGCAGCCTGAAAAACAGCGGTGTCATCCGATCTGGTGGTGTCGAAGGTTCACCACCGCTGACAGATCACTCCGCTCTGGGGGCTCGCGACAGCAGCTCGGTGACCCCGTCACGCGCCGATTTGCCGTCGTGAAGCACGGCCGCCGTCAGGCGCGTGATGGGCATGTCGACATTCAGGCGATCGGCCAGCGAGCGCGCGGTCCGGGCCGTCCCGATCCCTTCGGCGATGTGTCCCAGCGTTGTGAGGATCGCCGGCAGCGCTTCGCCGCGCGCCAGCGCCAGGCCGACCTGGCGGTTGCGCGACAGCTCGCCGGTGCAGGTGAGGACCAGATCGCCCAGGCCCGCCAGCCCGGCCAGCGTCATGGGGTCGGCGCCCAGGCGCGCCGCCAGCCGCCCCATCTCGGCCAGGCCACGCGTGATCAGCGCGGCGCGCGCGTTGTTTCCAAAGCCGAACCCGTCACAGGCGCCCACCGCGATGGCGATGACGTTCTTGAGGGCACCCCCCACGGCGACGCCCACCACGTCGTCGCTGGTGTAGATCCGGAAGCGTTCGCTGGCGAAACAGCCTTGCACCGTCCCGGCGGCGCCAGCGTCGCGCGACGCCGCCACCGCCGCCGCCGGCAAACCGCGGGCGATCTCCTGGGCGAACGTCGGACCCGACAGCAGCACCACCGCGGCGTGCGGGATCGCCCCCTCGATCACCCGATCCATGGTCCGAAGCGTGCTTGGTTCCAGACCCTTCGACGCGCACGCGATGATCACACCGTCATCCAGCGCGGCCCGCGCCGCCGCCAGCGTGGCGCCGATGGTCTCGGACGGCACGGCCAGCACCACCATCGCTCGGCCGCGCACGGCGGTGGTCACGTCATCGGTCACGGCGATGCTGGCCGGCAGCAGATGGCCGGGGAGGCTGCGCGGTCCCCGTCGGTCAGCCTGCAGCGCGGCGGCCGCCGCCTGGTCCATCTCCCACAGGGCGACGTCGTGGCGCGCCTCCGCCAGCAGTGAAGCCAGCACCGAGCCCCACGCTCCGCCTCCCAGGACAGCGATCTTCATGGCGGGAGATTATTCCGCTACTCGGCGATGCGCACGGTGTTCCGCCCGCCGTTCTTGGCGGCGAACAGGGCGCGATCGGCGGCCGCCAGCACCACGGCCGGCTCGGCGCCGTCGTCAGGG
>DATLVT010000587.1:0-2377 GCA_035577105.1 Polyangia bacterium | reverse complement strand
CCGGCGGTGAAGGGGTGCACGGGGATCTTGGCTTCCACGCGCTTGGCCCGCACCGCGGCGCCCACCTTCCAGGTCTCGGTGCCGTCGATCTTGCCCATGGGCAGCGTCTTGAGGCGCGCCCCCGCCATGACCACGCTGCGGATCTCGTTGCCCGACGAGACCTCGTCGTAGATCTCGGCCAGCACCTCGCGCGCGGCGGGATAGGCCGCCACGTACGCTTTCTCGAACTCGGCCTTGCCGGCGGCGTTCAGCCCCTCGTAGACCGCCATGATGCCGCGCTTGGAGATGGTCTTCGAGATCGGGCCGGTGATCGATTCGGCGGAGTTGAGGAAGGCGTCTTCCTTGCTCATTCCCTGGGCGACGTACCGGCGATAGAGGCTCTCGATGAGGCCGTGCACGGCGCCGAGGAGAATGCCGCGCTCGCCGTAGATGTCCGACTTGTACTCGGACTCCAGCGTGGTCTGAAACGTGTAGGGCGAGCCGAGGGCGACCGACCAGCCGAGCGCGTAGTCGGTGGCCTTGCCGTCGATGTCCTGGTGCACGGCGAAGCTGGCGTTGATGCCGGCGCCGTTCACTTCCTTGCCCTGCACGTAAAGCCGGCGCACCGACGGTCCCATCCCCTTGGGGCAGACGGCGATGACGTTGATGTTGGACGGGAACTTGGCGCCCACGTTCTTGAGGTGGCCCAGCAGAAACCCGTGCGACAGGCCCAGCGTGGCGCCCGGGCGCAGGTTCTCGAACACCTGTGGGTACAGCTCGGCCTGGGCGGCGTCGGCGATCAACAGCAGCACCAGGTCCGACTCACGAACCACGGCCAGCATGTCGCCCAGCGTGTCGTTCTCCTCGGAGAACCCGACCTTGCGGGCCTCGGCCATCGAGCTGCTGCCGCCGCGCAGACCGATCTTCACCTTGATGCCGGTCCCTTCCAGCGAATCGCGCAGGTTCTGGGCCTGGGCCGGCCCCTGCGAACCCCAGCCGATGACGCCGATCTGCTTGATGCCCGCGAAAGCCTTGGGAAGCAGGGGGAACAGGTGGCGGCCCGCCTTGACGATCTGCTCCGTGCGATCGCCCATCTGAACGGTGTCCACCTGAAAGATTTTCGACGAGAAGCTGAGTGATTCGGCCATGGGGAGTTCCTCCGCGATTTGGGAAGCCCTGAGACTAGCCGCTGGCCAACGTTGCGTAAAATGAATTAAACTCAACTCACTGTTTCGATTTTCGCAACAGAGCCTTCCGGGCTGACGACGCCATGGACTACGACGCTCTCCGACTTTTTCTGCACCTGGCCGGCACGCTGCATTTCCTGCGCACCAGCCGGGAATGCCACGTCAGCCCGTCGGCGCTCTCGCGCACCATCCAGCGTCTGGAGCGCGAGGCGGGCTGGCCCCTGTTCGAGCGCGACCGACGCACGGTGCGGCTGACTCCGGAAGGGGCACGCTTCGCCGAGCACGCCCGGGAGACGCTGGATTCTTGGGACCAGCTGCGCCGCGACCTGCGCGGGAAATCGGAGGGCCTGGCGGGGACCATCGCCCTGTTCGCGTCGGTGACCGCCACGCAGAGCTTCCTTCCAGAGATCCTGACCGGCTTTCGCGAGCGTTATCCCGACATCCACATCAAGCTGGAGACCGGCTATGCCGCCGACGCCCTGGCCATGCTGGAGCAGGGCGGCGTCGATGTCACCGTGGCCGCGCTGCCCGATCGCATCCCGGCCGCGCTGGTGGCCCGGGTGGTGACGCTGACGCCGCTGACGTTCATCGCGCCCGCCACGGCCTGCCCGGTGCAACGACTGGCGGCGCAGCGGCCGATCCCCTGGGCGGCGGTGCCGGTGGTGCTGCCGGCGTCAGGCCTGGCCCGCACGCTGGCCGATCGCTGGTTCAAGCGCAAACGGGTGAAGCCGCTCCTTTACAGCGAGGTGCCGGGCAGCGAGGCGACCATGGCGCTGGTCAGCCTGGGGGCGGCGGTGGGGATCGTCCCGCGCCTGGTCATGGACAAGAGCCCGCTGCGGGCGCAGGTGCGGGCGGTGAACGTCGATCCCGAGCTGGGCGAATTTCGTGTCGGGTTCTGCACGCAGCGACGCAAGCTGGCCTCGCCGCTGGTGCTGGCGTTCTGGCAGTGGATCGATCGGGCGTGAGGGGGCCGCACCGGCGAGGTTGGAGAGACAGCAGCGGCTGTAGTACGTGAGGCGGGGCTCCATTCGCTCCGTCGAGGGGCGGCAGGTGTGGGGTTCCCTCCCGTGCTCAAACACCGAACGGCGCGCGCGCCTTATGGGTTTGCTTGGAGTTGCGACGTACTGCGCGCCTGCGAACTGCGCGCGGGAGGGAACCCCACACCTGCCGCCGCCTGATGACTACGTTCACGGTGCCCCTGGACCGTCCGT
>DATLVT010000586.1:0-23578 GCA_035577105.1 Polyangia bacterium | reverse complement strand
TCCAGCTTCTCCTTGGCGTCGCGCTCTTTCTTTTCGCTGGCCCTGGCGGCGGCCAGCTCTTTCTCGCCGTCGGCCTTCTCTTTTTGCAGCTGGTTGATGCGCGCCTTGGCGTCGTTCAGCTGCTTGTCGGTGTCCTGTTTTTCCTTCTCCAGTTTTTCCCGGGCCGCCACCGCTTTGGATTCGACCTCTTTGGCCGACGCCAGCTCTTTTGACTTCCTGGCCTGCTCGGCCTTTTCGGCCTTCTCTGCGGCCTTCTCCGCCTTCTCGGCCTGGGCCTTGTTTTCCTTTTCGGCTTTCTCGGCCTGGGCCTGCGCTTGCTTGTCCGCCTTCTCTTGCTTGGCCTGCTCGGCTTTCTCGGCTTTTTCGGCCTGGGCCGACTTTTCTTTTTCTGCCTTGTCGGTCTTCTCGGTCTTCTCCGCCTTCTCACTCTTTTCGGCCTGGGCCGGTTTCTCTTTTTCTTTGTCTTTGCTTTCAGTGGCGACGGTGGTCGGGGCGGTGGCGTCTTGATCTTCCGCCTTGGCAAAGGCGGCCTTGACCGCCTTCTTGGCCATGGCGGTGGGGACCGATGCGGCCGGGCTGATCTGCAGCGCCTTCACGAAATAGCCGATGCCGGCGTCGCGGTGCTTCAGCCCCTCGACCTCGACCACGCCCAGCAGGACGTACGTCTGCGCCAGGGCGGCGTGCGAGGTGAGGCTGTTGTCGTTGGCCAGTGTGACGGCCTCGTCCAGCTCGCTCTTCATTTTCTGGAAATCGCTGGCGCTGTACGCGGCGGTGGCCGCCTGGTTGTGCGCCTTGATCTGATCGACGATGGCTTTCTGATCGGCGGCGCCGGCTTGCGCCGCGGCGGCCAGAAAGAACATCAGACCGATGGCGGAGGCGGTTACTCTGGCGGGAAGGGTCATTGGTGGCTCCTTGTTGCTGGTCCCCCTGCCGGTGCCGCTCTTCCGGTTTTCCAATTTCGGCAAGAGCGCTAAGCGGCAACTATATGCAAGGGAGGCGGGTGCCGGTCAAGGCACGGTCAGCCATTGGACATTTGAAAGCATCCGAAGACGTCCGAAGGGCATGTGCAAGGGATACGCCACCTCCGGCCGCCGGTTACCGGGCTAAGACGAGGGATCGCCTTACAAGGTTTCAATGTGATGGCGGCGCAGCAGATCGCGCAGATGGCTGCGATCCATCTGGGCCAGTCGCGCCGCCAGAGACAGGTTGCCCGCGGCGTGCTTGATGAGCGAGCGCAGGTAACCGCGCTCCCATTCGGTCACGGCGTGATCTTTTGCATCGCGGAAGGAGGTCCCCAGATCGAAGGCGGCCACGGCGGCCAGCACCTCGGCGCCCGGGGTCTCGACCGCCGGCGGCGTTCCCAGCCCCGGGTTGAAGTCGCCCAGCAGGATGGCCTTCTCCACCGCGTTGCGCAGCTCGCGGATGTTGCCCGGCCAGTCCTTGCGCTTGCTCAGCGTCTGCTTGATGCCCTCCAGCAGCCCGGGATCGACATCGGCCCGCAGCCGGCGGGCGAACTGTTCGATGAGGGGCGGAATGTCCTCATGGCGTTCGCGCAGCGGCGGCAGGCGCAGCCGCAGGGCGTCCAGGCGGTAGAACAGATCGGCGCGAAACTCGCCGTTCTCGACCTCTTCTTTCAGGTCGCGGTTGGTAGCGGCGATGACCCGGACGTCGACCTGCACCGATTTGGTCGAACCGACCCGCTTGATCATGTGCTCTTCCAGGACGCGCAGCAGCTTTGGCTGCATCTGCAGGGGCAGCTCGCCGATCTCGTCCAGGAAGATGGTGCCGCCGTTGGCCGCCTCGAAGGCGCCGATCTGCCGTTCGGTGGCGCCGGTGAACGATCCCCGCTCGTGACCGAACAGCTCGCTCTCGATCAGGTTGGGTGGGATCGATCCGCAGTCGACGATGATGAACGGCCCGTCGCGATGGGGGCCGGCCCGGTGGATCATCTCGGCCAGCAGCGTCTTGCCGGTGCCGGTCTCGCCTTCCAGCAGCACGGTGACGCCGGTGTTCGCCACGCGGGGCAGGACGCCCAGCAGCTGGCGAATGGCGACGCTGGAGCCCAGCATGCGCGCGTCCTGGTGAGAGTCAGCGTCGGCCTCGCTGTCGCCCGCGGTCACCGACATCACCTGCAGCGTGCTGCTGCCGATCTGGATGGGGACCAGCGGCGTCAGATACGCCCGCTCGACGAAGCAGCCGCCCACCTGGGTTCCGTTCGTGCTGCCGAGATCGCGCAGCATGAGGCCGTGCGGCGTCAACTCGATCACGCAGTGAAAGCGCGACACAGTGGGATCGGACAGGGTCAGATCGTTGGCGGCCGCCTTCCCGATGCGAAACTCGCGCGCGTCGATGGCGCGGTTGGCGCCGACGCTGGGGCCGCCCACCACGGCCATGCGAAACGATCGCGACGACGAAGACTGATGGTACGAGCCTGAAACGATCGACGTCCGGATCTCACGTTCTGCTTCCATCGAGGCCTCCCTGGAATCAGATGCGCGCGACCAACTAGGCTGTCTCGGGACAGTAGGACGTGGGACTCCTTTTGTCTAGACGTGTTCCCGCGGTCGTTCAATTACGCGGCTAATGCGTCATTTTGTGCACCCAGTGGCGCTTTGTTTTGATCGTTTTCACTGTCCAGGCATCTGGCGATCTGTTGTCGGGCCCGATAACGACGCACTCTCAACGTCTCGGAACAGAGGCCGGTCATCGCGGCGACTTTGGCCGAAGGCAGTCGTTGCACCTCGCACAGCCAGTAAATCGTCCGATAGCGCGGTGCGAGCGTGGCAATGGCCGCCTCCAGCTTCTCGACGGAGCGATGGGTCTCGAGGATCTGCAGCGGATCGTTGGCGGCGATAGGAACGCCGTTCATTTGCCACTCCCATGACTCTTCGCGTTTGGCCACGCGGCCGCGCGAGCGCCAGAGATGTCGCACGACATTCAGGGTGACTTTCAGCAGCCACGACCCCGGGCTGGTCACGTCGGTGAGAGACGAGATGCGGCGATGAACGATCAGGAACACTTCCTGAACGACATCGTCAGCGTCGCTGGCCGAACGCGTGAGCCGCGTGGCCCAGCGACAAACCCGACCGGCATAGTCGCGGTACAGCGTGGCCGTGTCGTAAAGGGCAGGCAGGGTCGTTGCTGTTGAGACACCGTTGATCGACATGCCCTTCGCTACAGCAACCGGCGTACCAGGCAAAACCACCTGTCTTTTCGCGGTCGGCGCTGGTGGCGACAGGCAGGGTGGAGGTTCCAGCCATCAGGTTCGAGCCACCGCTTGTCGAAAAGCGGCGGCCACGGTCGGCTTGGCCCAGCGACGCGACAGGGGCACGTTGGGATCGATGCGCAGCGCCTGGCGGAACTGCTCGACGCCCATCTCGGATTGATTGAAGCCGCCGATCAGCACCACGCCCAGAAAGGCGTGCGTGGTGGCGGCGATGGGGTGTCGCTGCAGGCGGCCGCTCGCGCAGGTGGCCAGCGCCGTCCGCAAGAGTCCGCGGGCGCTCTCGAACCTGGCGCGCTGGTAAGCGTCCATGGCCCGGCTGTTGAGCAGCGCGATGCGCGCCAGCGCCCGGCGGCGGACCTCGACGGCGCTGCGCGGACCGGGACTCTGGCGACGGTTTGCGCCGGGTCCCCCGCCATCCTCGACAGTGAAGACCGTGGGGGCATCCTCGACAAGAGGCTCCTCCTCGTCGACGCCGGGGTCGACGTCGCCTGCGGTCTCCTGGTCAGCGGCCGCCGGGGGAGCCTCCGCCCGCGGTCCGGTTTCAACCCGGGCCGCGGGCGAAGGGGGGACATCGATCTTTGGTTGCGGCGGTGGCTCCTGCTGCGGCGGGGTCTGCGTCTGCGCCGGCGCAACTTGCGACAGCGTCACGATCGACGGCGGGGGACTGGGAACGATCTGCGGTGCCCGATGCGGCGCCTCGTGCGTGCCGGACGCGACGGACGGCGTTCCACGCAACAGCGCCCGGCTGGATCCGGACGAGATGGCCATGCCGGCCAGCGCCGCCAGCAGCAGCCCCGGCGTGGTCCCGCGCCCGCGCAACGACACCAGGGAGGCCAGACGACCCGCCAGACGCGAGGCCAGACCGGTGGCCGCGGCCGACAACCGGCGCGCGCCGCTCGACGCGGCTGGCTTGTGTTGCGCGCGGCCCATGATCTCGGCGACCCGCTCGGCGCGTCTGGCCAGCATGGTGCCGCTGACGCTCTTGACCCAGTGACCGATCTCGGTGGCGCCGGCTGGATCGATCGCGTCGCTGATCGCCTGCGCGAAGGCGCGCGCGGTGGGCGGGCGGCGCGCCCGATCACGTTCCAGGGCCTGCAGCACGACCAGGTCCAGCGCGGGCGACACGGCGGGGTTGAATCGACTGGGCGGCTGGATGTCGCCCGACAGGATGTTCACCCAGACCATGCGCGGATCGTTGTGCCGGAACAGTCGACGGCCAGTCAGCAGCTCCCACAGGATCACGCCCGCCGAAAACAGATCGGCCCGACGATCGATCTTCTGGAAACGGATCTGCTCGGGCGCCAGATAGGCCGGCTTGCCGCCGCGATCGCGCTCGCCCGTGGGCAGGTCCTGCATCTTGGCGCGGGCCACGCCGAAATCCAGAACCCGGGCCACACCGTCGGTGCCCACCATGACGTTCTGGGGCGAGACGTCGCGATGGACGATCTGCAGGGGCGTGCCGTCGTCGGTGGTGGCCTCGTGCGCGGCGTGCAGCCCCCGTAAGACCCCGATCATGATCCCGGCGGCGATGGCCGGCGCCGTGGTCCGCCCGGCGGCGATGGCCCGCCGCTGCAGCTGCGACAGCGTCTCGCCGTGCACGTACTCCATGACCAGGCACAGCTCGCCCTGGCCCTGCCGCACCACGAAGTCCAGCGGCGCCACGACGTTGGGGTGGTGCACGCGCGCCGCCAGTCGCCCCTCGTCCAGGAACATGGCCACGAAGCTGGGGTTCCAGGCCAGCTGCGAATGCAGCTGCTTGATGGCCACCACGCGCGGCACGCCCGGCTCGACCGATCGGCCCAGGTGCACGGTGGCCATCCCGCCCCGCGCGATCTCTTCGTACAGCTCATAGCGCTCTTCCAGGCGGCCCAGATCCGCGGCCCCACCCCACGAACCGGGCTCCGGCGCGTGCGACAGGTTCCAGGGCGTGTGCTGGTTGGTGACGGCGTCGGGCTCTTCCTGCTTGGTCAGCGCGGTGTGGTCTTCGGGTTCGCTGGACGCCGCGGACGGCGAAGGCGACGGAACGAACGGCTGCGATCGCATCGTGCTGCCCATGATCAGTTCCCTCCTCTGGCCGACGGTGTGCTGGGTCGGTACGTGAGCCCCATGGTCATGGACATGTATTCGTCGAGGGCGCCGCCCGCGATCAACGTGTCGCCTTGCTGCGACTTCATGTCATAGCCGTAACGACGCAGGGCCACCGCCACCCAGGCCTCGACGTTGTCGGCGAAGGCGTAACCGGCGCCCAGGCTGACGTCGACGCCGCGGGTGACCGCGCGGGGAAAACGATCGGCGTCGTTCAGCCGGCCCGCCGACAGCACGTCCAGGTAATCGCCGCTGGCCCGCATGAAGGCCTGCCGCGACAGCGCCAGCTGAACGCCCAGGCCGGCGCGCAGCACCCGGTAGTCGACGTCGGGGGCCACGGAGCCGACGTTGGCGGCGAAGGTTTCGGCCAGGTAGGCGGCGCGCGGGATGAGGTCGACGATCCCCAGCGGCGCTCGATAGCGAAGGCCCAGCTCGTAACCGTGCACCTCGGTGCGCGCCCGCCCGTCGGCGCCGGCCATCTCCGTGGTGATGCCCATGGCGTAGGTGACGTTCCCGGTGACGCCGATGCCGGCGATCCAGTCGTCGCGCGTCGATTCGACCAGCGCGAACGGGTGAAAGGCCATGTCGATGGTGATGGCGGTGGCCCGATCCAGGCGATAGGCCGGGATCTGGCTGACGTTCTCGTTGAAGGTCATCGACCGGCTGAAGATGCGCCCGCCCACCCCCAGCTCCAGGTACGGGCGGGGGAGGACGTCTCCGCGGACGTCGCCCGGTTTCTCGTCGCTGGTCTGGTCCTCGTCGTCTTCGTCGTCGGCGGGCTGCGCTGCCGTCTGCTCCTTTTCCTTCTTCGTCATCGGCTTCTTGACCACCCTGGTCGCTCGCTCGGCGGCGGCGCTGTCGTTGTCGTCGTCTTGCTGCCGGGCCTTTGGCCGCGCCGGCGGGCGGGCCCTGACCTGGACCTGGGCGTCCGACCCGGCCTCGGTCACTTCGCTGGCGTCGGTGGCGCCGCGCGCGGCCAGCAGCACCTGCAAGCGGCGGGGCGTGGCGCGCGCCAGCGTGGCCGCCAGACCCTCCAGGCGGCGATCGGTCACGTCGTAATGAGCCACCGCCTCGCCGGTCTCG
The DNA here is from genome assembly GCA_035577105.1 of Polyangia bacterium. Classification (GTDB taxonomy): domain Bacteria; phylum Myxococcota_A; class Polyangia; order Fen-1088; family Fen-1088; genus DATKEU01. The sequence continues at coordinate 17,184 of DATLVT010000586.1, read as the reverse complement.
CCGTTGCGCACCACCATCTCGATGCGCCAGTTCTTGTTGCGCTTGACCGTGGCGGTGACGAACGCGGCCACGTTCAGCGATCGCCCCACCTCGGCAAAGTCCTCGTCGCTGCGCAGGCGCACGCCGGAGCGTCGCGCCGCCGCCGTCACCTGCGCGTCGGGAATCAGGTAGTAACGACGGAGCAGGGCGCTCTCCACCGCGTCCTGCAGCATCGCGCCCTGGGGCCCGCGGAAGGAATCGATGGCCACCCGCTGCGCCGGATCCGCCTCCGTCTCCGTCGCCGCCCGCGCCGCCGGCGTCAACGCGCCGGCGCCCATCACCATCCCGCTCATCGTCAGCAACAGCAGCGGACGCACCAATCGCCTGTTCGTTTTCATGACCATCACATCCCCGTGACCTTGTGAATGGCCGCCACCGCCCAGTCGTTGACACAGGCGATCTCGGCCGATGATAGAGGCGTCGCTCCCGCCGGCATCTGCACGCCGCATCCGGTGACGGCGCCGGCCAGCTTTTGAAACAGCAGGCCGGTCGGTCTGGTGCCGGCCAGCGTCCCGGAGATCAGCGGCTGGCTCTTGCAGGTCGACGTCTTGTTGACCATCCGGGCGCCCAGCCCTGCCGACACCAGGTCCAGGTTCTTCGTCGGTGACGCCGCCCCGTGGCAGCCGCCGCACTTGGCGGCGAAGATGTCAGTGAGGACGTTGACGCCGGCCGGACAGCCGCTCTCCGCCGCGCCGCCGTCGGTCGCCGCGACGCCGCTGTCGTAACCTGTCCCCGGCACGCTGTCGGCCCCGCCACCGTCGGGCCAGGGCGTGGTGTTGCCGGAGGCGCCGCCCGTCATCGCTCCGCTTGCGCCTCCGCCTGCAGCGCCCGCACCGCCCCCGGTGCCGGCCGGCCCCTGGCTCCCGGCCCCGCCGCTTCCATAGCCGCCCGCCCAGCCGCCGGTGCCGCCACTGCCGGTGTTGTTGCCGGTCCTGTTCCCGCTGCCGTTGTTGACGATGGGCGAGGCCGCGCCGGCGTCGACGTGCGGGTCGAACTCAAGGTGACCGACGCAGCCGGCGACCACAAAGACGCCCGCGACAAGGACTGTTGCTGGCGCGTTCATGGGCACAGCCCCCGGACCGCGGCGGCGTTGAACGTCTTGTTGCAGAAGCGCTTGGCCTCGATCTTGGGCGCCAGGTCGCGCCAGGCGCAGACCATGTCCACCCGCGAGACCAGCGGGTCGGCCGTGGTGCGCGGGAACGTCCGGTTCTGCGGATCGTTGGCGCTGACGCTGGCGATGAAGACGCTGGGATCCTGGTTGAACTCGGCGGCGGCGCCGCGGAAGCCCAGGTTCGATTCGTATTCGCCGGCCAGGGCCACCAGCTCGGAGTACTCGAAGGCGCTGCGCGGTGGCCCGCCGCCGTCCAGTGAATCGGCGATGCCGCGATAGCGGGCGCTGTCGGCGACGAACACGTCGGGCATGAACACCGGCGGGTAAAGGGCGGTGATCTCCTGGAACTCCCGCACCTGAAAGCTGGAGACGTTGCGGCTGATGAACGTCCGCATCTCGTCGGTGCGGCGCGGCCGGATCATCCCGCCGTTGCCGTGACAGCCAAAGCAGGAGATCCCGTTCTCGACGACCGCGTTGGGGCGGCGAATGTCGCGCACGATGGCGGTGTCGGCGACCGCCAGCTTGTTGCCGGCGGCGTTGACCAGCATGTATCCCTGCAGGCCGTTGGGCAGCGAGAAGATCACCTCGCCGGCGTCGTTGTCGAACGTGTGGACGAACCGCTGCTGGTCGACGATCCTCGGCCCCAGCGGGTTGGCAAAGATGTCCTGCCGGCCGGTGTCGGTCTTGAAGTCATAGCTGATCCAAAGGTACTGGCCGGCGGTGCCCAGGTGCCGCTCGGCCATGCGGTTGTGCAGCGACACGCCCGAACGCTGGACGGCGAAGCGCACCAGGTTGTCCGGTTCAGCCTTGCCCGGATGATTGATGTCGTTGGCGATGTTGACGCCCAGGCGGCGGGCCAGATCGTTCAGCGTGGCGGGCAGATCGACCAGGATGTCGTAAAGCGGCGCGCGCGAGCCGGTGTCCCAGAACCAGTCACCGCGTACGAACGGCGCCTCCGTGCCCAGCTGGGCGTACAGCGACTGGTGGCCGGCCAGATCGGAGGCCAGGCAGTAAGGGTAAAAGCCGGTCAGCTGATCCCAGGTGGCGGCGCTCCAGCCCAGATCCGACAGGCGCACGCGAAAGACCGAGTTGCGCGAGTCGATGGGGACCATCGGGATGATCGTCCCCCGCCGCGACAGCGAGTTGATCACGTAGGCGAGGAGGTTCTTGGCCACCGTCACCTCTTTTTCGGGGCGCCCCATGTCGATGAAGTGCGCCAGGCTGAAGTAGCGAAAGTCCGACGACAGCGAGCGCAGCTTGAGGACGTCGGCGGAGATCTCGTCCAGGACGTCTTCGTCGGTGCGCGGTTCCAGCAGCGGGCGGCGCAGGCCCATGATCCAGGCGCGCAGCTTGTCCACCTCGCCCGCCGGGACGCGGTCACCGCGCGGGGGCATGTCGCCGCGCACCACCACGCGATCGATGAGGCGCGAGGCGTTCGGATTGCCGGGCACGACGATCTCGGCGTCGACCATGCGCGACAGATCCAGCGCCGATCCCCAGCCGCCCAGATCGCCCTGGCCATAGGTGTGGCAGGCGGAGCAGCGCGCCTGCAGGATGGCGTAGATGTCCGCCGGGATGGCGTCGCCGGTGACCTGGGCCGGCGGCAAGGTCGACGGGTCGTTCATGGTGCCGGGCATGGGAGCGGGCGGGGTCGATCCGATCGAACCGCCGACGCCGCCACTGCCGTTGCCCGGATCGCTGGTGGGCGGGGTGGTGGTGCCGCCGCCGACCATGCCCGGATCGACGGTGTTGTTCGCTCCGCTGGCTCCCACGCCGCCCACGCTGTTGCCGGGATCGCCCGGCGCTCCTACCGACGCTGTGCCTCCGGGCGGAATCTGCTGTCCGGTGTTGACGCAACAAATGGCGGAAGCGCAGACGGCGACCGAGATCCATCGAGACATGAAGCACCTCCCGAGCGGAAGACCGGTTGGCAAGAGGCAGCGGCGCCCTTCACCGTGTCGTTCCCACCGCGCGGGAAAATGTTTCAGCGGCGTAAATCAACGGCCAGCGCGCTGGCCACTTCACCCGGATCGTCACCGATGATCTCGTCAATGCCCAGGCCCAACCCCAGCTGGCCGTCGCGGTTGAGCCCCCAGCATTTGAGGTCGCCGGTGTTCAGCAGCGCGCAGGTGTGGTTCGACCCGGCGCTCAGCGCCGCGGCGACGATGGGCGCGCCGTCGATCGTCCCCAGATCGACGTATCTCGTCAGATCATCGGCGGCGGCGCCCACGTTGGTCCTGGTGCCCAGCCCCAGCTGGCCGTACAGATTTGCCCCCCAGCAGCGCAGCGAGCGGTCGTCCAGCAACGCGCAGGTGTGCAGCCCGCCGGCGAAGATCCGATGTACGCTGACCCCGCCCAGCGGCACGGCCGGCAGCTGGTCGCCGAATCCGGGCGCCGTCCCGGGCAGGCCCAGCTGAAAGGCCAGGTTGAGCCCCCAGCACTTGACACGTCCCGTGTCCAGAAGAGCGCAGGTGTGAAATCCCCCGGCCGCCACCGCCACCGCCACGCGACCGGTGCCCAGGTTGACCGGCGCCAGATGCTGTCCCAGGTCGCTGGATCTCTGTCCGCGATTGCCCCGGCCGGATTGTCCCAGCTGGCCCTGTTCGTCGCTGCCCCAGCACTTGATCGCGCCGCCGTCCAGAAGAGCGCAGGTGTGAAAGGCGCCGACCGACAGGCCGATGGCGCTGGCGCCGATCCCCAGATCGACGGCGGGCAGGTTGTCGCCCATCTCGTCCGGATCGTCGCCGATGTTTTCCTGGTGCCCCGATCCCAGCTGGCCAAAGCGGTTGTCGCCCCAGCATTTGATCCGGCCGTCGGTCAGCAGGGCGCAGGTGTGGCCTTGCCCGGTGCCCACCGCCGTCGCGGCCAGGTCGGTGCCCAGGCTGACGAAGGGGAGGGCGTCGCCCATGTCCGTCGCCGCCACGCCGCGTGCCCGGATGTCACCGTCGCCGATTCCCAGCTGCCCCAGCGCGTTGTCGCCCCAGCATTTGATCTTTCCGCCGGCCAGCAGGGCGCAGGTGTGGTGGCCGCCGGCGCTGACCGTTTGAACCGGCAACGGCGCGGACGCTGCGTTCACCAGAGAAATGAAGGGCAGGTTCGGTCCCATCTGTCCCGCCTTGATCCCGCGCGCGACGGTGTCGCCTTGCCCCAGCTGCCCGAAGCTGTTCTCGCCCCAGCAGCGGATGCCCTCCTCGCTGATCGCGCAGGTATGGGATTCGCCGGCGGCGACGCCCAGAAGATGCGTCCCGGTCTCGCATAGCTCGTTGCTGCAGGTCGCCCCGCCCTGGCAGCCGATGGGGTTGCCAAAGCTGGTCACCGCGCCGTTCAGCGCGCAACGAACATAGGCATCGCTGCCCATGCAGCGCGTGCTGCCCGGAAGGCAAGCCGTGCAGCCGCCGTAAAAGCAGACATTGTCGGGATCGCAGGAGCTCACGATCTTCCAGGTGCCATCCGGCTGACATTGCTGGACGTCGCTCTGATCGCAGCGCATCGCCGCCCCCGCGCACATCGGCTTGCAGACCGGGCCGCCGGTGCAAAAACCAAACGAGCAGGTCATGCCGGCCGCGCACGAGTGATCGGCGGCGGCGCACGCCACGTTACAGTCACGCAGCCGCGGCCGATAGCAGGACGCGGCCAGCAGCCAGCCGGCGCCGGCCATGAGAAGAATGGACGGGCGCTTCATCGCGCCGGTCACCGCACCCGCGCCATGTCGAACACGGTGTCGGCGTTGGTGTTCTCGATGACGTCCTCGAAGCGATCCAGGGCGGGAGGCACGTACTGGTTGTGGCCGGCGACGTCCTCGTTGTCGCTGTAATGCCAGCGTTTGGCGATCACCCAGGACGGTTGCGGTCCCTCGAAGTCATGGAAGACGGCGTAGGGAAATCCCAGGTCGGGAAAGGCGCGCATGGTGTCGCCCTGGGCCAGCGCCGCGTTGAAGTAACAGAAGGCCAGGCGCGCCGTGTTCGAATCGCCGTTGTGCAGATCGTTGGGCCCGATGGCCCCCACGCTGTAACTGTGAAAAGGCGGGACCACGTCCGTCTCGGTGCTGAACAGCTTGACCACGCTGACAGAGCCGGGCGGACAGCGCGTGCCCAGCTGCAACACCGCGTAGGGTTGCTCGACGGCGCGCGGATCGGCGCTGGTCTGCTTGAACAGCGCTCCGTCGACGCGACAGAAGAAGAGCACGGTGTCCTTGATGGGGTTGCAGGGCGGGCGGTACTTGGCGGCGTCGGGAAAGACCCACGGCCCCTCGCCGTTCTGGCCGGTGTCGTGCGTGCAGAAGACCTGCGTCGGTTCGTTCTCGTCGTCGATGAAGAACTGCAGGCCGTCACGGCCCGAGCCGGTCGGACAGTCGGTGGTGCCGTCCGTGGGCGACGCCGACACCACCCCCACCGCCGTGTCGTCGGAACCGCAGGCCACGCCCGGGACGTCGCTGCGCACCAGGGTCCCCGTGGAGTTGAATGACGCGCAGGCAATCGGTGGCTTGGCCACGCTGTCCAGGATCGTCTCGCCACCGAAGGACGCCCGCGCCTCGCTGCCTTCCAGCGAAAAATTGAACGTCGTCAGCTGGGACGTCACGATGTCGCCCTGCGCGTAGACCGGGCACTCGGTGGGCGCCCCGGCGATGTGGGCGGCCGCGCCTTCGATCTTCAATCTGACGTGACAGCGGCAGCTGGCCTCCACGTCCAGGTCGCCGTCGTCCCGCTTCCGCACCTCCAGGCGCGAGCCGATGATGGGGAAGAAGGTGGCGCCCCCCTGGCAGCTGCCTGCCACGGCGCCGGTGTTGAACACCCAGGTCCCCACGAAGGCGTCGGCGCCAGGCGAGGGATCGGTGCAAGCCGCCAGGGTGGCGGTCAGGGACAAGAAAAAGGGACCTAGTCGTGCCATTGGCGAAACCCAAGCCAGGCGGCGACGCCGCCCAGGATCAGGCTGCCCGCCGCCGACAGGTACGCGTACTGTTCGTGGCGGCGGCCATCCTGATCCGCGGCGCCGAAGGCCGGGCTCCACATGCCGCCGGTGTCAAACAGGTGGGAGACACGATCCTGATCGTTCTTCGCTTGCCGTCCGAACCAGAGGCCGGCGCCGGCCAGCGCGCCCGCGCAGACGCCGGTGCCGACCACGGTCATCCGCCGTCCCAGATGCGAAGGAGCCGGCGCCGGCGCTGGCGGCACGGCTGATATCATGGATCCGGGTGGCGGCGGCGCTGCTCCTGGCGGACGTCGCTGCGACGGAGACGACGCCGGGGAGGACGGGAGCGCGGGCGACGCAGGACACTCGCCCATTTCGGTCAAACGATCCTGGGCCAGTCCGCGCAGCGTGCCAGCCGAACCATTGGCCGCCAGCTGTCGATAGAGCGCCGTCGCTTCCGGACAGTGCCCCAGCAACCGGTGCGCCTGGGCCATGTTGTACAGCAGTCCGGGCGCCGGCACGCGCAGGTACGAAGCCTTGAACGCGCGGATCGCTTCCTCGTAATCACCGACGGTGAACAGGCGCATGCCCTCGGCGGCCAGGCGCCGCGCTTCCGGCTCGGCGTCGGCGGGCTTTTCGGTCGGCGGTCCCTCGTGCGGGACCTGGTCGGCCGCCAGCGCCGTCGACGAGATCAAACCGAGCAGCACCGTCACAGCAAGAATCCGCGCGCCATCCGTCGGAGCCGCGATCGACATCTACTAGTGCACCGCGAAGGGATCGACGACGTCGTCTTTCCCTGGAGTGGCCGGCAGGGCGCTGGCAGGCGCCGCGACCGAGGCCTGGGTTGCGGCGGGCGGTGGACGGCGGGGAGAACGTCGCCTGGGCGCAGTGGCCGCCGTGGATCTGTCGGACGCCGCCTTGCTGACCTCGGCCAGGTTCAGCGACGCTGGCGGCGATTGCGATTGCGGTTGCGGCGGTGGCGGTGCCGGCGGCGCGAGCGAAAATCCGGCGGTCGGTTGGCCCGTGGCCGCGATCTGTGCGGGTCCTGGCGCTCCGGCGCGCGACAGCGTGAGGGTCATGATCAAGCTGGCCCCCAGCAGCGCCCCGCCCGCCAGCACGAAACGGCGCCGTCGGCGTTTGCCCTGCGGCAGCGCCGCGCTGAGCGCATCAATAAAGGCGCGCGCGCTGCTGAACCGCCGCTGCGGGTTCACCGCCAGGCAGGTGGCGACGATGGCGTCCCAGGAAGCGGGTATGGAGGTGCCCAGCTGGCGCAGCGACGGGGGCGGTGGCGGCACCCATTGCGAAGGCACCTGTCCGGTCAGCAGCGCCTTGATGTCGTAAGGAAGACGGCCGGTCAACAGTTCGAAGAACACCACACCCAGCGCATAGACGTCGCACTCCGGGCTGGCCGGCTGGCCGCGAAACTGTTCAGGCGCCATGTAGCCCATGGTCCCGGCCACGGTGGGATCTTCGTCGAACAGGCGCAGCGATCGGCCGTCCACCTGGCGCGCCAGACCGAAGTCGGTGAGGACGGCGCGTGTTCCCAGCTTGGTATCGGTTATCAACATTACGTTTTCGCTCTTGAGATCGCCGTGGGTCACCCCTGCCTCGTGGGCGGCGGCCAGACCCTCGGCGATCTGGACGATCATCAGGACGGCGTCGATCATGGTCATGGCGCCCATGCGTTTCAGCCGCGAGCGCAAGGTCTCGCCACGCAGCAGCTCCATGGTCAAAAAAGGGATGCCGGGCGATTGATCGCGCGCGCCGCCGTGGCGGCCGCTGCTGTGAAAACCCACGTCAAAAACCCGGCAGACGTTGGGGTGGGTCACCCGGCGGGCCATCTGCGCCTCGGCCTTGAAACGGGCCACGCCGTCGGCGTTCAGCGACGAGCCGACGGCGATCGTCTTCAGGGCGACGGTCTCGCCCAGCACGGCGTCGTGCACCTCGTAGACCTCGCCCATCCCCCCCACGCCCAGCAGGGATTTGACCGTGTACCGCCCGGCCAGCTCGTCACCAACGGCGAACGCGCACAGCGATTCGTGCGAGCGCGGGCGGTCGCCGGTCTGCGATGCAAACACCGACACCAGGAGGCGGCACGGCCGACAGGTGTCGATATGTAGATCGATCGGCGAGATGGCCGTCTGGGACAGCCCCCCGGTCACGAACCGCACGACATCGTCTTCGCTCAAGCAATCCACGCTGGCACCCCGGGAATTCCGCGTTCCGATGGGGAACGTACTATAGTCAACGACCGAGTGACCGCGAATCGCAGTTTGCTGGACCAGGCCTTTGACCGCGGTCACAACCGCTGGCCTGACGTCCCCCTCACGAAGGACGCTTACGCAGCCCGGGTCGCGGACTTGCAGGTCGATGACGACCGGCTGACGCGATTCGGGGACGAGCTGTTTCTGGTGACCGCGGTGGTGGCCGGGCTGCCGGCGGCACTGCAGCATTTTGACAGGGAATTTCTGGCCCATGCCTGCGCCGTCGCCCGCCGCATCGATCGAAGCCAGTCATTCGTGGACGACGTGGCGCAGGAGCTGCGGCTCAAGCTGTTGACCGGCAGCGAGCCGCGCCTCCTGAAGTTTTCGTGTGCTGGGTCACTGTTGGAATGGCTGCGGGTTGCGGCGTTGCGGACGGCGCTGAACCTGCGCCGGTCTGACCATCTGGTGGTCGCCAGCGAATTTCCTGTCGAGGTCGGCATCGAGGCGATCAGCGATCCGCCTCTGGAGGGCATCTATCAGAACGATTTTCAGAAGGCGCTGGAGGCCGGCTTTCATCGTCTGGGGGCTCGCGAGCGGACGCTGTTGCGGCTGCACTTCGTGGATCAACTGAACATCGATCGCATCGCCGTCATGTACGGCGTTCACCGGGCCACCATCGCGCGCTGGCTGGTGAGTATTCGCAATCAACTGTTCAGCGAGGCCAAGGCGCAGCTGGCCAATCATCACGGGTTCAACACCGCCGACGTGAAGAGTCTTTACCGCCACCTCGAGGGACGGGTGCACATCACCATCTCGCGCATCCTGCGCTCGAACGCCGCTGGCCCCTAGCGTCTGGCATCGACAGGTCGTGGCCAACAGGTCTCACACGTTTCACGCCGTCGCCTTCGTCGAGAATTTTTCGCTCAAGGATCTGGCGGCGCGTTATCCGGAAGCCCGGCGCGTCTTCCATCACCTGTGGTTTCCGGCCGCCGCCGGCGGCACCGTGTACCTGTTCGCCTCGGGGACCGTGGTCTTCCACAACGTCGGGCAAGCCGGGCGCGAGGCCGAGCTCTTGCGCCTGCGGCGGGCGCTGCCAAAGCTCAGCGACGCCCAGGTCCTGACCGAGGAATTTGCCGTCCGTGAAGAGCCGGGCGCGCGCCCCGATCTGGAAAACGGCGTGCTGGTGCTGGACACGATGACCTTTGAACGGGCCGGGGTGGTCGCCCTGTCCATCTCCCAGAGCGCCGCCATGGAATATTACGAGCGCATCGTCGACCAGATGTTCACGGAGACGGATCGGCTGGTGGAACGCCTGGAAAAGGTGGGCACCATGCCGGTGTTCACGCGCAAGCTGCACCGGTTCATCGGCGCCGCCATCGGCACGCGCAGCGAGGTGCTGTCCGTGTTGCACCTCTTCGACAAGCCCGACGCCGCCTGGGACGACCCGGGCGCCGAGGTCATCTACACCCAGCTGCGGGCGGAGTTCGATCTGGTCGATCGTCACCAGGCGCTGGAGCTGAAGCTGCGCAGCGTTCAGGACGCCCTGGAACTGGTCACCGACATCGCCCGCGACAAGCGCCTGGTCTGGCTGGAGGTCTCCGTCGTCTTTCTGATCCTCCTCGAGATCGTGCTGAACTTCGTCCGCCACTAGGGCACCGCTGTGGCGGGAACGTCGCAAAGCGCGCAAATTTGGGCAAGATCGCCGTCGGGCGGCGCAGAACGTGCGCGTTCCGCTCAGTCACCGTAGATGGTCAGCGCGTCAGGCGAGAACTGGCGGAGCGTGACGTCGCCGTGGGCGAACAGCGCCTTCAGCAGGCTGCATCGCTGCGGCTGGGTGGCAGAATCGCAAGTCCTGGTCTGATCCTTCAGGTAGCCCAGATCCACCTCCTCTGACTGGCGCGGTCGGAAGACCACGGACTCGAAGGCGCGGCCGTCCGTGATCTGCGGGGCGGCTTGCTCGCCGCTGTGGCAGCCGCCGCAGATGGTCCCGTCGTCGCGGGTCGTGGACAGGACGCGATCGTACGGGGTGGAGCGGGCGACCGGTGACTGGATCGGGAAGGCGAGCTCGCCCTTGATCGAGCGCGTGGGGCTGGTGTACTCGGCCAGCTCCAGCAGATCGCGCCCGCTGCCGCTGGGGACGACGGACATGGCGATATCGCCGGTCCACAGGAAGACACGCGGGTTTTGCGGTCCGTCGCCGCGTTGCAGGCTGAAGGGGCTCAGCACCGGCAGCAGGGCCAGGGGACGCTGCAGGCTGGCCACGAAACAGGGGAGGTCCAGCGGCTCGTTCCGCGCCGCCAGCATGGCGTTGGCCAGCGTCACCACGTCGCCGATCGTGGTGGGCGAACCGGACATTCCGGGCGGCGGAACGCAGGCAGGAGGGCCCGCATCAGAGCCACCGCAACCCAGAAGACCCGCCGCCCCGACCAGCAGCGCCAACACTGTTGCTCCTCCGCGCGCGCATTGTTTGCCGGGTGTTGCCATCGAGCTCAAGAAACAGCAATCGGCATGCCGTCCCCCAATTCTAACGCAGCAGACAAAGCTTCCAGCCCCGTCACCCACCCGGCCGAGGTCGGCGCGGACGTCGCCAAGCACCTGGATCAAGTACCTGGGTTGGCGGTGTGTTCGTGGCTGCTCCCATTCTTCTGGTGAATCAAACGCTGGTTCAAACGCATGCCCCGTACAAAGGTGGCGTCGGCAATTCCCCGCCGGCAGTAACCAGAACGACAATCCTCACCACAAGGAGAAGACCATGGCGAATCCGGTGTCCGTCTCGCGCTTTGAAATCAAATCCCATGACGCTCCCGACGAGCTGCGCTCGCCGAACAAGACCCGCGTCGAGGTCGTTGGTCTCGAGGGTTATACCCTGGGACGAATCAGCCTTGAACCCGGCTGGCGCTGGTCGGAGTGCATCAAGCCGGTCGTCAAGACCGACTGGTGCCAGGTCTCACACGTCGGCCACTGCTTGTCGGGTAGCATCGTCGTGAAGATGAAGGATGGCACCGAAAAGACCATCTCCTCAGGCCAGTCGTACACGATCCCGCCAGGACACGACGCCTGGACCGCGAGCAACGAAAAGTTCGTGGGCCTGGAGGTGTTGAGCGCCGACGTGTTCGCCAAGCCGGCCTAGTCACACAAACCCGAGGGGCGGGCGCCTGTCGCGGCTCCCCGCCCCCGGGGTTCGGAACGGCCCCGATCCGTCGAGGTCGAATGGCTGACCGGAGCGCTTCGGCGATTACTTGACGAGATCTTTGGTGCGCCCGAACGCCCGCGCCAGCCCCTCGGCGTTGAGTCCGGGAACCACGCCGTAACCATCGAACAGAGTCATGAGCTGGATGGACAGACGTTCGAACTCATCGGTGCGCCGCAATTCGTCCAGCTTGGCCCGTTCGCCGAACAGAAGAACCATCCCATTGGTGGTTCCGCAGTGAGGCGTGAGCGCGATCTGTTCCTGTCGCTCGAAGAATCCCTGCTTCTGAAATTTTCCGAGGGTTTCCTGCGCTTCGCCCATCAGAAACTTCCAGGCATCGTTCTCCCGACCAGTGATCGGGCGGTTCCATCCCATGAAGAGCACTGCAGTTGCCATGTGTGGCCTCCTTTGTGACGAGTGCCGCTCGGAAAGTCCGAGCGGGTAAAGCGTATGGCGTGTCGGTCGTTGTTACTACTTGGCGGCTGTGGTCGCCTCAGGTTTCTGCATGGCCATGTGCTTCTTGGCCCCCGCCACCAGATGGCTGATGTCCTTCTTGAAGGCCGCCTTGTCTGCCTGACGTCCGTTGAGGATCGTGCTCCAGTGGCGAACCATGCCGGCCATGGCCACAGCCTCGGTGAGCTCGCGATCGCTGGAACCTTCCAGCTTCGCGAACTCGGTATCGGCGATGATGCAGAACTTGCACGGAATCTGCGCTGCCACCGCCAGACCGATCAGGGTCTTGTACTTGCCGGGAATGGCGGTGCTGGGGTTCATCTCGAGGTCGCGCATCTCGGTCCACGCACCGGCCAGCCCCTCTTGCGGGTAACGGCGCAGAAACTCCGGCACCAGCCCGAAGCTCTGCTTGACGTCGTCGAGCGCCGTCTTGCCGTCCACGACCGTGATCGCCTTCGGTGGCGTGGCGCCGCTGGCCCCCGACTTCTGCATGTTCGTGACCAGCTGCGAGATCTCTCCCCGGAACTTGCCTTCGTCTGTCTGGATTCCATTCAGGAACGTGCTCCACCGACGTGTCAGCGCGCCCATCGCCACCGCTTCGCTGATCTCGGCGTCGGTCGCCCCGTTCAGTTTCGCAAACTCGGTGTGGGCGTAGATGCAGTATTCACACGGGATCTGAGCGGAGACCGCCAGCCCGACCAGCTCCTTCATCTTTCCAGGCAGCGCGGTGGCCGGGTTCAGTTGCAGCCCTTTCATGTCCATCCAGGCACCGGGCAGCGCCAGATCCGGCACCAGCTTCATGAACCCGGGGACAAACCCCAGGGTCTTCTGGATGTCGCCACGGGCGGCATCGGCATCCGGGGTGGCCAGAGCCGTGGCGGGGACGACCGAAATGACGGCGAGCATGATGATCGCGGCTGGGAACGTGCGTTCGCTCTTCATGTGAAGGCTCCTCTCGGTGTGAAGGTTGGTGTTTCATGCATCGCGCCTTCTACGTCGCCCGCATTTCGGGAGTTACGGTGAGCCGGAGCTCGGCCAGGACGCGGATGGGGATACACTTCGCCTCATGCCCAAGGTCTCGAGAGAGAGGCGCCCGAGAACCCGCGTCAGTGCGTGAGACGATGAATCAGCGAGCGACTCTTCCGTCTATCTTGCTTGTCGTCTCCTTGTGGGCGAGGGCTGCGTGGGCGACGCCCGCGCCCGCGTGCCAGCCGGGCAGCCTGGTTTTTTCGGCGCCGTACTTGCCCACTGATGTCCTGTTTCTGGGCCCGAGCAAGGATCTTGTCGTCGTCGATCGGGGCGCGCTGACGGTGCGCGATCCGAAGACCCTCGCGGTCAAGCAAACGTTGCTGCCCAGGATCGATCACTGGTCGCACGCCGAGCTCTCGCCCGATGGCGCTCGGCTATTGGCGGCGACCGTGGACGGTTTGCGTTTCTCCTTCGACACCACCGCCTGGCACGCCACCCGTTTGTCCGACGATCGAGCGGTGACGCCCAAGGCCGCGCTCGGCGACAGCGAAATGTATCTGTACATGCTGCGCCACCTCGGCACGTCTCAGCTCGCCAAGGGCGCGCCCGCCAAATGGAGTGGGCTGCGGGACATTCTCGGGCTTCCGGCCCTGGCGAACGATGTCCAGGCCGTCGCGTTTGCCGTGGGAATGGTGGCGACGCGCGCCGGGCAGACGACTCTGGATCCCGTCCGCTCCGGCCAATCCTGGACCGATCCGACGATCCTTCGGGCGGTGCTGGCGGATTCGGCTGGCACCTTGCACCTGTACGACGATCGCCGTGAGCTGGCCGTCAACCGGCTGTTTGTCGGAGGGCACGTCGTCGCGCTGGCGATCTCAGGCGGGCGAATCCTTGTCGCGCTGGACAGCGGCGAGGTGGCCATTCTTCGTCCCACCCTTGAGCTCGAGGCTCGGGTGATGGTGCGGCGCCCCCCTTCGGTCGCGCCGCTGCCCGGCAGGGGCGGTCGCGCACCAACCGATCACCATGGCATCATGGTGGTCGAGCTGGATCCCGTCGCCCATCGTCTGGCCTGGGTTTCCACCGACAACGTTGTCGGTGTCTTCGACCTGTCCACCGGGCGAACGTTGGCCGAGATAGCCGGCACGGGGCCGGCGTCGCTGGGCGCCCTCTGGGTCGACGAACGGCGCGTGGCGCTGCTCACTTCCGAACGCGTGACCCTGTGGGACACCAGCACGGGCCGGTTGCTTCACGAACACCCGGCCGGCTTTCAGGCGCTGATCCCAGCGCCAGGGGGACTGCTGGGCGTCGAGGCGCACGGTCAAGGTGAGCTGCTCGATCCGGAAACGCTGAAGCCACGACGGCGGATCTGTTTTCTTGGGTCGGGTTGCCAGGAGTCGCTGCGCCCCCCGGAAGGATTTCCCGACGCCCAGTGGCAGCGGCTATCGCTCGAGGACAAGAGGCGCGTCGCCGCGCTCGACAAGGCGCGAGACGAGGCCGCTCGGGAGATCCGCGTGGCCGTTTCGCCCGACGCCCGCAAGCTTGCCGTGTTGCACCCGCCCGTCGAGGTCAGAGAGCCGGGGACGGTTGGTGACCTCGCCCTGTGGGATCTGTCGACCCTCACCAGGGGGCGCAGCGTTTCCGTTGCCCAGTGCTTCGACTGGAAGATCGCCTACCGGTCGGGGACGATGCTGGACGTCTGCGGTGACCAGCGGCGGGACGCACGGTCCCTGGCCATTGTGTCGACGGGGCGGCAGGCCCCTCAACACGGCGGCCGGAACGCGGAACCTCAGCGCACGCGCGTTGGGACCGTCGGCGTCACCGTCTGGCCATATCCCGACGGCGATTACATCGAGGTCGTCGCCCGACGGAAGGACCAATGGCTGATGGAGATCGCCGCGCCGGAGAGCAAAGGCAACGCTCCCGAGGACAAGATCGCAGACCGGGACCGCGCCCAGCTGCGCGCGCACACGCTGGTCCTGGCCGCGCCGGGCGCACGCCGTTTCTTGCTGGCCGGCCTGGCCGTGGCGGAGGGAGGTTCGTTGTTCCCCGACTTTGCCGCCGCGGCGGGGCCGCTTCAGGTGTGGTGCGCGCCGACGAAGCCAGTCGATGATCCGCCGCTGCCAGTTCCCGAAGATCCGCCGACGGCCGAGATAGACGGAATCACCGAACGCGCCCTCGATGGATTCCCCGAGACGATCACGGGGGCCGCCCAGGCGGGTGACCGCGCGTATGTCCTGGGCATGGATCTCGCGGGCAAGACGGCCACGCTGGTCTCTGTCGGCAAGGGCGTCAGCCAGGCTGTCACCCAGACGCTGCCGGCCGGCGGCCCCTGGAAAAGCGTCGTGCCGTCTCCAGGGGGCGAGACGATCTGGCTGCAAGGCGAGGCTTCGGTGGCTCGTCTGGGGCCTGACGGTGCGTGGAAGACGTTCGCGGTGGGAGCCGTCGCGGGCTCCTCGGCACAGTTCTTCGCGCCGCTCTCCGCGGACGTCGCTGTCTATATCGCCAAGCACGCTTGCAGTGGCGCGGAGACCGCCGCCATCAAGGCGGAGCCGAACCTGCGCTTGTATTACGATCACAACGCGCGAAGGTTTACCGACCCAAGAATCCTCGAGGGCAATCAGATCGCTTGTCTGGTCGATGCCGACGGTCCCAACGACCAGCGCGCCCAGGCCAATCTCCGCCGATGCGCCGAGGGGGTCACCGCGTTGTTGCGCGCGCCGGGGGGCGACTTTGCGGCGCTGCAGGCGCGAGCTGTCAAGGATCCCGCCATCCACGCCTCGTCCGATCTGAACCTCCGGATCACGGAGGGCCAGCTTGTCGGCGGGGATCGGCCGCTGAACCGTCTCTTTGCAGCGCGCCCGGGGGAGATGGTGGGGCCGATCGCGACCAGCACGACCGAACCACAGTCCGGGCGCGTGCGTCTGGCGACACGCTTTGTACGCGTCGATCGGATCACGGCGGAGAAACGCCACGCGTTCGCCGAGATGGTTCAGAGCGCGACCACGGATCAGTGGTGGCGATTCGCCAGTCACGACGGATGCAAGGAGGTCTTCGTTCTGGGGCTTCCTCAACCCCTGATGCGGACCGTCCTGCCGCCGCACGCCTCGCACGACTTCGTGGCCTGGCGCGGTGGTTTCGCGGCCGTCGGCAACGGGTTGCTTGTCTTCAACGACGGCGCCTGGTCAAACCCGACGTCGCCGCTGGCTTCGCTGGTGGCAGCGCTGGGCGTCGGGCAAGTCATGGCGGCGGGCCGCCGACTCTATGTCCAGCGGGCCGACGGGCTAGAGGTCTTTTCAGTGGCGACCGGGAAGCCAGAGCGGACTGTCCCGCTTGGCGAGTTCATTCACGCCACCGCCGTCCAGGGGGGAGAGGGCGGCCAGGACAGGCTGCTGGTTGATCAGCCTGGCGAGCCGACCGAGGCGCTGCTCAGCATCGATGCCCAAGGCAAGGCGACCAGGCTTGTTCAGCCGCGGGTGCCTGCGTGGGCTGGCCTGGTGGGCGCGAAGCTGGCGCCGGGACAAACGGCGCGCCTGTTCGTGACAGCGAACGCTCTGTTTCTGCGCGAGGACGATCATTGGACGGTCGTTTTCAACCCGGCGGCCCGCCGCCGCGGGCTGGCGCTCCGACGGCGAGGCGAGTAGGTGGCATCGTCGGAACGATCAACAAAACGAAAAAGGGCCCTCCGGGCGACACCTGGTCGCCGGGAGAGCCCGAGTCGCTGGCCTTGGCGGGCCGGCGCTAGTTGACCTGGATGAAGTCGATGTCGGGCGCCGAGTGAGAGCCGTCCGTCGAGAACTTGATGGTGTTGGTCTGACCGGCGACAAAGCCGTTCAGCGACAGCGAGGCCGACTTGACGCCGTCCCAGCTGCCGGTGGGGGGGAAGACGCCCGAGAACAGCTGAGCCGGGCCGCCGTTGACCGAGGCGAAGATTGACCGGCTGACCGAGTCCCCGCTGGTGTAGTACACGACCACCGTGTGCGAGCCGCCGGTGCTGGCGTTGACGTTCTTGAGGGTCAGGCTGGAGTTCGGGCCGAAGTAGCCCACGCGCCAGGCGTACGAGCAGCTCGGGCAGACAGTGAGCTGCGCGGTGCCGCTCACCAGACCGGTCTCCGCCTCGACGGTGTAACCACCGCTCGGCATGACCTCAATCCAGTCCAGATCCGGCGCCCCGTTGGTGCCGTCGGCCAGGAACTTCACGCTGTTGGTGCTGCCCGTGACGAAGCCGCTCAGCGCAACAGTCTGGTTGCTGACCACGCCCCAGTTGCCGGCAGAGACCACCGGGAACGAGACGTGCTGGGCGGCGCCGCCAT
>DATLVT010000585.1:0-5388 GCA_035577105.1 Polyangia bacterium | reverse complement strand
GGTTTCAGCCCATGGACGGTCGCTTCCCAGAATGGACCGGGCGACGAAAACGGAACTGGCCGTGGCGTCCGTCCCGCGACCGATCGTTCAGCCCCCTCCTTCGCCCGCCAGCGCACCGTGCTCGCCTCACCACGCCAGTCGAACGTCACCGACGTCGGCCCGCTGATGGTCCAGTGAATCTCGTCAGCCCCCGTATTCTTGACCGCCGCGTCCTCAGCGCCCGCCACCTCCTCGGCGGTCATCGCCAGACAGATCGCCAGCAGTCTGACCGCCAGGCGCCTGTCCAGGCAACCGGGAGGCCCGGCTCTGCCGGACCGGCTCACCTTGCGAGAAGCGCCGGGGAGGGCGCTCAGCCGCTGCATTGACCGCGCTGGCGGAGAAGATGATCGGCCAGCACCAGCGCCATCATCGCCTCGACGATGGGGACGGCGCGCGGCAGGACGCACGGGTCGTGGCGGCCGCGTGCCTTGATGGTGGTGTCCTGACCGTGGATGTCGACGGTCTCCTGCTCGCGCAGGATGGTGGCGGTCGGTTTGAACCCCACGCGCAGCAGGATCTCCTCGCCGTTCGAGATTCCGCCCTGCACGCCGCCCGACCGATTGGTCCGCGTCCGCACCGTCCCGCTGGCATTGTAGAAGGGATCGTTGTGCTGGCTGCCGGTCAGGTAGGTGCCGGCGAACCCGCTGCCGATCTCGAATCCTTTCGCGGCGGGCAACGACAGCATGGCCTTTGCCAGATCGGCGTCCAGCTTGTCGAACACCGGCTCGCCCAGGCCGGCGGGCACGCCCCGGGCCACCGCCTCCACCACGCCGCCCAGCGAATCGCCGGCTTTTCGCGCCTGGTCAATCAGCGCGATCATCTGCGTCGCCATCGCGTCGTCGGGGCAACGGACGATGTTGGCGTCGACGGCGGCGGTGGTGACCGTCGACGGATCGACGGCCGCTTCCAGGTTCTGCACGCGTTTGACATAGGCGACGATGTCGACGTCGCCCCCCGTCACCGCCGCCAGAACTTTGCGCGCCACCACGCCGGCCGCCACCCGTCCGATGGTCTCGCGCGCGCTGGCCCGCCCGCCGCCCTGCCAGGCGCGGATGCCGTATTTCGCCTGATAGGTGAAATCGGCGTGCGATGGGCGGAACTTGTCGCGCATCTCTGCATAGTCGCCGCCGCGCGTGTCGTGGTTGCGCACCATCATGGCGATGGGCGTTCCTTGGGTCAGCCCCTCGTGAATCCCCGACAGGATCTCGACCTGATCTCTTTCCTGCCGCTGGGTGGTGATGGCGCTCTGGCCGGGGCGGCGCCGCTCCAGCTCGCGCTGGATCTCCTCGACGGTGACCGGGAGGCGGGGCGGACACCCGTCGATCACCACGCCCACCGCCGGGCCGTGCGATTCGCCCCAGGTGGTGACGCGGAACAGAGTGCCGAAGGTGCTTCCCCCCATCTACTTGCCGGGGAGGATGTCGATCATCCCTTTGTGAACCGACTCGCCGAGCAGCGCGTGGGTGCGGCCACCGTCTTCTTCGATCTGCAAAAAGCGATCGCCAGCGGCGCGGTACCGCCACAGCTGGTGCGATCCCGGCGACCGCCCCGGCACGGTGCCGGCGATCTGCACGGTGGCCGGCCCGCTGAGACGCAGCAGGTACGTCAGGTTCTGATAGTTGATGGTCTGCGGCGGCGGCACCGCCATGGCCAGGTCGTTGATCTCGTGCAGGATCAGCAGCCGATCGTCCATGTCGTCCAGCACCGGTTCGATCCACAGCACGGTGTCACCGTCGACGGCGCGGGCCAGCGGGTGCTGGCGGCCGTTGATCGTCCAGGTCATGACGCCTTCAACGATATAGTCCTGGCCCAAGTAACTGACGACGTCGCGGACCTGAATCTTCATATGGATCTCCCCATGACGCTCCTGATGACGCTTTTGGTATCGGCTGGTAGCCTTGACACGGCAATGAAGGACCGATTATACGGGTCGCCGCCCACCTGGCCAGCCCAGGTTAGCGTCAACGTTGGTGTCAGCGTCAGTGCCAGCGTGAGGGTCAGTGCCGGCGTCGGCGGCAGGAGAAAACGGTGAAGCTCGAGGTCATCAGGGTGATGGACAACGACGGTCGCGTCGTCCATCCCGAACGCGAACCCAAGATCCCGGGCGATGATCTGCGCACGCTGTTCCGGACCATCCTGCTGGTCCGGCTGCTGGACGAACGCATGCTGCGCCTGCAGCGGCAGGGTCGCCTCGGTTTCTACCTGGCCTCGACAGGCGAAGAGGCGACGCACATCGGCGCCGCTTACGCCCTGCGTCCCACCGACTGGTTCTATCCCGCGTACCGCGAGGTGGGGGCGGCGCTGTACCGCGGCTATCCGCTGCGCACGTTCATGTGCCAGCTGTTCGGCAACGCCGAGGATCCGGTGCGCGGCCGGCAGATGCCGGTGCACCATTCCATCCGCAAGCTGAACTTCGTTTCGATCAGCTCGCCGGTGGCCACCCAGATCCCGCACGCCGTGGGCACCGCCTGGGCGGCCAAGTTGCAGAAGAAGGACGACGTGGCCGTGGCCTTCTTCGGCGAGGGCGGATCGTCCACGCCCATCTTTCACACCAGCCTGAACTTTGCCGGCGTGTTCAAGACGCCGGCGATCCTGGTCTGTCGCAACAACGGCTGGGCCATCTCGGTGCCGCGGTCCGTGCAGACCGTGACGGCGACCTTCGCGCAGAAGGCCGTGGCCTACGGCATTCCCGGCGTGCTGGTCGACGGCAACGACATCCTGGCCATGATTCACGTCATCGGCGAGGCGGCGGCGCGTGGCCGCCGCGGCGAAGGCGCCACCCTGGTCGAGGCGCGCACCTATCGACGGGGCGCGCACAGCTCGTCCGACGATCCGTCGGTGTATCGCGACCCGGGCGAGCCGAAAGAGTGGGAGAGCCGCGATCCCCTCGATCGGCTGCGCAAGTACATGACGGCCAAGAACGAGATCGACGCCGCCACGGAAGCCAGCATGCGCGAGCAGATCAACGACGAGATCTCCGATGCGCTGGCCTACGCCGAGAGCCGCGATCCCAAGCCGCCCCTGCACAGCATGTTCGAAGACGTGTACGGCGACATCCCCTGGCACCTGCGCGAGCAGGCCGCCGAGCTGGAAGCGCAGATGAGCAAGCACGCCAGCACCGACGGCAGCAGCGAGCACCAGCGGACGGGCTGACCGGATGCGCGGCGCAGCGCGGGCGACCGCCGTCGCCGTCGCCCTGGGTCTGGGGGGCGGCCTGCCAGGCCGGGCAGGCGCCGACACCATCCGCGTCGACGTCACGCCGTCGCACGCCACCAATCAGTTTCGCCCGGCCCACGCGCTGGGCGCCGGCATCGATCGCATGTCGGCGGCGGCCACCGACGTCGTGTACGCGCCCGCCGCGCTGGCCGCCGTGCACGCCGCCGGCTGGGGCACCGTCAGCTATCGGCTGAACACCGAGCTGCACGTCGAGGCCTGGCACTGGAACCCCGCCGGCGCCTGGAGCGATCCGGCCGGCCGCGGTTACTTCACCGGCGGCGCCCGCCCCGGCAAGCAGCCCATCCGACACTCCTGGGGTTATCCCTTGCCCCACCGCGGGTTCACGCGAAACGAAGGAACCGACGCCACCGGTTACGGGCGCCTCACCGACGGCGATCGCGCCACGTACTGGAAGAGCAACCCGTACCTGACCAGGCCGTTCACCGGCCACGACGACACGGCGTTTCCCCAGTGGATCGTCGTCGATCTGGGCAGGGCGCAGCCGGTCGACGCCGTGCGCATCGCCTGGGCGGCGCCCTTCGCCCGACGGTTCACCGTGCAGTACTGGATCGGCGACGACGCCATCAAGCAGCCGGGCCTGGGCCGCTGGCAGACCTTCCCGTCGGGCGCCGTCAGCAACGGCGCCGGCGGCGATGCGCTGCTGGCGCTGGCCCCGGCGCCGATCGCCGTGCGCTTTGTGCGCGTGACGATGACCGATTCATCGGAGACCTGCGACAGCCACGGTGCCGGCGATCGCCGCAACTGCCTGGGCTACGCCATCAGCGAGCTCTACGTGGGCCGGCGCGACGGGCGCGGCGGGCTGACCGATCTGCTGGTCCACACGCCCAGCCAGCAACAGACCGCCACCATCTGTTCGTCCGTCGATCCCTGGCACCAGCCCAGCGACGTCGATCAGACCGAGGATCAATCCGGCCTGGATCTCTTCTATCAAAGCGGGGCCACCCGCGGCCTGCCGGCCATGGTTCCGGTGGCCGTGCTGTACGGCATCCCCGAGGACGCCGCCGCGGAGCTGGCCTATCTCAAGGCGCGCCGCTATCCCATCTCTTACGTCGAGCTGGGCGAGGAGCCCGACGGGCAGTACATGACGCCGGAGCATTATGCGGCGCTGTACCTGCAATGGGCCAAGGCCCTGCACGCGGTCGACCCCACGCTGAAGCTGGGCGGCCCGGCTTTCACAGGCGTCAACGAGGACATCCCCGCCTGGCCCGACGAGCACGGCGACATCTCGTGGCTGGGTCGTTTTCTCAAATACCTGCGCGCCCACGGCAGCCTGGCTGATCTGGCCTTCCTGTCGTTCGAACACTACCCCTACGATCCCTGCAAGGCGGCCTGGCGCGACCTGTACGACGAGCCGCGCCTGATCAGCCACATCATCGACGTCTGGCGAAAGGACGGACTGCCCGCCGACGTCCCCTTGCTGGTGACCGAGGTCAACGTCGCCTGGCAATCGGGCCAGCGTTTTGTCGACGTCTTCGGCGCGCTGTGGCTGGCCGACTACGTCGGCGCGTTCCTGACTGCCGGCGGGACCGGCACCTATTTCTTCCATTATCTGCCGCTGCCGCTGGGACACGCCTGCGACGGGACGTTCGGCACCTTCGCCCTGCACGTCACCGACGCCGGCTTTCACATCAAACAGCCCGTCTCGCAGTTCTTCGCCAGCCAGCTGGTCAGCCGCGAGTGGGTACAGCCGGGCGCCGGTGTCCATCGCGTTTTTCCCGCCCGCAGCGACGTGACCGACGCCGCCGGCAACGTGCTGGTCACCGCCTACGCCGTGCTGCGACCCGACGGACAGTGGTCGCTGTTGCTGGTGAACAAGGACGCCGCCGCCGCCCACGACGCCGCGGTGATCTTTGATGGCCAGGGCAGCGACGCTGGTCCGCGCGCCTTCGCCGGCCCCGTCGCCGCCATCACCTTTGGCGCCGCCCAGTATCAATGGCACCCCGGCGATCGCCAGGGCCACGCCGACCCCGACGGACCGCCCAAAAAATTTCAGCTCCGCGCCGCTGCCGCCACCCGCTATCCGCTGCCGCCCGCCTCGATCACGGTGCTGCGCGGTCGCCTCGGTCGCTGAAGAGTCCCCTCTTCGATCAACGCCACGGAGCCCTGTTCTAC
>DATLVT010000584.1:0-3771 GCA_035577105.1 Polyangia bacterium | reverse complement strand
CGCGACGATCCTGGAAGAGTGGCTGGCGGCCAACGAGAACGCCACTACGGGCCTGAAGGACCTGGACGCTGAGCTGAAGGAGAAGCCGGGCGACCTGGGGGCGGCCGGCGGGGCCGCCAAGGCCACCGGCGACAAGTTCCTCCTGCTCGGCAGGACGATCGTGGCGAATGTCGGCTGGTGGACGCTGCTCCACGCCGGGATCGACCTGGCCGCGGAGTCGCTGATCGCGGTGGTCGGCGCCGCCCTGGCGGCCGCTACCGGCATCGCCGCGCTGGTCCCGGTGATGACCGACATCTATAACCACATCCATGCGGTCAACCAGGTGAACTCGGCGCTGGGTGACCAGATCCCGGTGCTGGGCGCCAATTTCCGCAATTTCGCCGAGTCGCTGGGCACCGCCTCGGCCGGGGCGGAGCTGTACGGCCAGGCCGTCACTGCCATTTCCGGCAAGACGGGCGTGCTGGCCCAGAGCGCCGCCGCGGTGATCACCGTGTTCGAGGACTGGGCCGCGAAGATAGCGATCTGGCTCCAGGCGCAGAATAACTTCGGCACCGTGCTGAACCAGGGCCGCGGCTACCTGGTGCAGTTCGGCCAGATCCTGGCCAACCTGTTCATCGCGATCGACAACCTGATCAAGGCCGACCCCGGCGTCGTGCACTTCTTCCTCGATTTCGTCAACGGGCTGGCGACACTGTTCCGGATTGCCACCTCGATCCCGCAGCCGGTGCTGCAGATCGCCCTCGGCCTGCACGCCGTCTACCTGTACGGCAAGCTGGCGGGCGGCGTGCTGAGCGCTATCGGCTTCGTCATGGGAGGGCCGCTCGGGAAGGCCATCGGCACGTTCGGAAACCTTCTCCGCGACCTCGCGAGGAACCCCGCGCTGCTGCTGATCGGCGCCACGGCGCTGGGGATCGCGAACAACTGGAACACCGCCACCCCGCAGATCACCGGGGACATTAACAAGATCAACACGGCGCTGTCGCAGATGACCGCCTCGCAGGCCATCGCCACCATCCCCCGGTTCATCGGGCAGCTGAGCGCGGCGCTGAACAACGTGAGCACGGCGCAGGCGGAGAAGGGGTTCGAGTCCTTCCGCGGCACCCTGCAGGCGGCCGGCGACAACATCCAGGTGATCGGCCACGACCTGTCGGACTCGGTCAACATTCACAAGACCTTCGAGCAGCAGGCGGTCGCCGCCTGGCATGCGGTCTACCAGGCCACCTTCGGCGGGCTGAACACCACCGCGCAGGCCACCCAGGAGGTCGGCAACACCACCGCGCGGGTGCACGCCGAGATCGCCAAGCTGCTCACTGACGAGGCCGGGCTGCTGAAGGTGGTCGGCGACCTGAGCGCCGGCACCGTGACGGCCAGCCACGCCACCTACACCTACGCGCAGTCGCTGGCGCTGATGGACCTGGCCGGGGTGAAGGCGGGCGACAGCCAGCAGCTGGCCGAGCAGAAGGTCCGCGGCCTGCTGCAGGGGTATGAGGCACTGAGCGTCCAGGGCCCGATCCTGGCCGCGTCGGTCAACGCGGTGACGCTCGCCACCGAGCAGCAGCAGAGCCAGATCACCGCCCTCAACCAGGGCTGGGACGCGTTCTTCAACCTGGTCTCCGGCGGCGTCTCCGACATGTACGCCTTCGAGGCCAACCTGAAGACCCTGGACACCCAGGCGGGGGTCTCGACGAAGAACCTGGGCCTGCTGAGCCAGGGCGCGCTCACCACCGGGCAGGACTTCATCCAGTCCGCGCAGGGCGCTAACCAGATGGCCGACCAGATCACGTCGATGGTCTCGGCGGCGGGGCTCGGCGCGCACGGCACGGACCTGATCACCGCGTCCGTCAAGGACTACGTGGCGCTGCTGCTGCCGGCCGCCAAGGGCAGCGCCGACTTCACCAGCATCCTGTACTCGATGGCACAGCGCGGCGGCTACACCGGCGCGAACAGCTTCCAGGAGCTGAGCAAGTGGGTGGCGACCGCTTCCGGCACGGTGAAGGCGATGGGCGCGTCCGGCGGCCCGGCCCAGCAGCTGCAGGGCACCATGACCGCGCTGACCGGCGACGTGGGCAACCTGACCACCGACGTGCAGAACCTGGCCACCGCGCTGCATGACAACCTGACCAACGCCATGGCGACGGCCGCGTTCGCCGCCTCCGGCGGGCAGAAGGCGTTCACTGATTTCGCCACCGCGATCGACACGACAGGCAAGAACTCCGTCGCGGACATCCAGACCGGCACGAAGCTGGTGCAGAGCCTGATCACGCAGACGGGCAGCGCGCAGCAGGCGCACGACATGTTCATCCTGTTCGCCAAGCAGGCGCTGCACCTGACCACGACCGACGCGAACACGCTGTGGACCGAGATCGACGCCCAGCTGATCCCCGCGGTCGCCAAGAGCGGCACCACTGCCGCGGCGTCCTCCCAGCAGATCAGCGACACCTTCCTGAAGACCCTGACCGCGATCCACGGCCTGTCCCCGCAGCTGGATTCCGACGTGAGCGCCTTCACCACGGCGGTGCAGAAGACCGGCGACACCTCAACCCGGACCCAGGGCGCGCGCGCCCAGCTGATCAAGGACCTGGAGAAGGCCGGCTACAGCGCGCAGGCGGCGGCGGGCCTGGTGGACGGCCTGCAGGCGCAGATCAACAACCTGCACGGCAAGAACGTCAACTTCGTGATGACCGGCCAGGGCGCGGGGCAGCTGTACTTCAACGCGACCACGGGCGTCGGCGGCAGCATCAGCGGCGGCCTGAAGTTCCTGGCCGGCGGCGGCCACGTCGCCGGGCCGGGCGGGCCGACGAGCGACGTCATCCCGATCATGGCGTCGTCGGGCGAGTACGTGATCAACGCGAAGTCCGCGAAGAAGCTCGGGCTGGCGCAGCTGGACGCGCTGAACAAGTACGCCGGCGGCGGCCTGGTGGGCGGGAACTTCGCCGCGTTCGAGGCGGGGGCCGGCGCGGGCCTGAACAGGGCGTCGAACTTCATCGCCGGCAACGAGCTTGCCTGGGGCGAGGACGTGGCCCGCAACTGGGCGGCCAAGGTGATCGCCGCCGTCAAGGCGAAGCTCGCCGCCGCGGCGGCCAAGGTGGCGGCCGGCACCCCGGTGGCCTGGAGCAAGGTCGCCGGGGTGACCCAGTGGGAGGGCGTCGCGCTGCAGGCGCTGTCACTGCTCGGGCTGCCCGCCAGCGACCTGCCCACCGTAATGGCACAGATTCTCACAGAATCTGGCGGAAATCCGAACGCAATCAACCTGACGGACATCAACGCCCAGCAGGGCGATCCGTCACGCGGGTTGCTCCAGGTCATCGGTACCACTTTCGCCGCGTACAGGAACGCTGGCCTCAGTAGCAACATCTACGACCCGCTGGCCAACATCTACGCCGGCCTGAACTACGCCATCCACCGCTACGGCAACCCCGGCTGGCTCGGCGTGCTCGGCCACGGACACGGCTACGGCTACGGCGGCCAGGTGATGGACTCCGGCGGCTGGCTGCCGCCGGGCCGCTCGCTGGTGTGGAACCGCACCGGCGGCTACGAGCACCTGTCCCGGGATGCCGGCAGCGAGGCCGCCGGCGGCTGGCACGCCAGCCTCGACGACGTGTGCACGAAGCTCGATGCGCTGATCGGCGTCACCGGCCAGCAGGGGCGCAGCTTCGCCGGCGCGCTGAACGGCACCGCCGCCTCGGCGGGCACCCGCGGCTCTTACAGCACCCGCCGTTTATTACTCACCAGTAACCGGGAGAAGGTGACATCCAGTGGCCACTTCTGCCT
>DATLVT010000583.1:0-3733 GCA_035577105.1 Polyangia bacterium | reverse complement strand
ACGTAGAAGTGGTGGATGCGGACACCGGCGACCAGCGCCGCCGCGACCTTGAGCCCCAGGTCAAGTCCCTGCTTGGGGTCCAGGAAGGCAAAGGCCCAAGAAAAGACGCCGGACTCCAGCACGTGAGCGATGGTGCGCTTGAAGAGGCCCGCGCCCGGCCCCTGCATGGTCAGCAGGCCAAAGACCAGTCCGAAGACGATGTACAGCCACAGGTTTCCGAAGATGGCGGCGGGCCAGCCACGCTGCTTGCTGGATTCGTCGGCGACGTATTTCTTGCGACCGTACGCCCAGACCACGGCGTGGTACTGGGCGCAGTGACCGGTCGAGGTGATGAGCACCCAGAAGGCGGCCAGCCGCGGGTGCAGCGCGAACGTCACGTAATAGAGCGAGAGGATCGTGGCGATGTAGACCAGCTTGGGCCCGTTGCGGGTGATCCCCCTGCGCCACTGCATGACCTGGAACAGCGCATAGGCGGCGCAGATACCCAGGAACGCCACGTGGCAGGCCGTGTACAGGATCGCGCCCAGGGTGGTGGGGCCGACGGCGATCTGCATGGCGGCGATCGGCTGGTTCTGCACCTGCAGGTACCAGGGAGCGGTGAGCATCGCAAAGTACGGCAGCCAGATGGCGATCTGAAAGAACGCCCGGTCCCAGCGGTCTTCCGCGGGGCTGCCGATCTCGCCGTTCTTCCGTCGGTAGAGCGCGACGAAACCCCAGTGCTGCCGGTTGATGTGAAAGATCACGTAGAACGACAGCACCCAGCTCCACAGTTGCCAGCCCAGCGTCTCCGCGCCGGCCGGCAGCGCCACCAGCGCCCGCAACGCATAGGGCAGCAGAATGACGGCCGGCCCGACCAGGAAGATCGCCAGCGAGCCGAGCAAGAGGCGGCGGCGAGTCGCCCACTCGCCGGGGTCCGTGTACGTGCGCGCGATCGTCGCCCACAGATGGGGTGCGTCGACCAGCGGCCCATAGAAGTAAATCATCACCGCCATCACCGAGACGGTTCGCCCGGCGATGGAAAACGTCCACGCCGGATCCTCGGCCGAGGGGCCGGTGCCCCGCGTGGCGTACAGCGCACCCGCCAGCACGAAGCCGAGCCAGAACGGGAGCAAGTTCCACAGCAGATCGGTCCGAGGCGCCCACAGCCAGGACCATCGAACGCGCGGAACGAAAGCGTCAGACGTTGCGGCGGTCATCCGGCAGCCACCTCCTCCGTCAACGGTATCATCTTCTGATCTCCCGCCACCATGGTGACAACGCACGGGCCGGTTTTTGTTCCCCCGCTTCGCGGCTTGCCACAACGCACCCCGACAAGGATTGCAAAGAGAGCATCCCGTCTGTCGCCTCGGCTTGTTACCGACAGACAGGACTGGGTCGTCTGCACCCTATTCGACGACCAGGTCGTCGATCAGATACGCCATCACAGTCTCTGTGCCCAGGCACCCGCCCGGGTTGTATCGGTTGTGCAGGCTGAACACCACCTCGTCCTTGGCGCCGTCGGGCAGGGGAATCTCGATGGTCTGAATGTCGCCCAGGAAGAATGGTTGCGGCCAGGACGAGACCGTCACCGGCGTGGTCAGATCGACAGTGGCAGGAAATTGCCCCGTGTTGACGCCGGCGCCGGGCACGCCCACGTACACAGTCGTTCCTGTCGTCGGCAGAGTCGCTTGCGACTTGCCGATGGGCCGCAGCGCGAAGTGCACCTTCTGGGCGCCGGCCGGGACGGTCAAGCGCCGCCAGAGAGAATCGTCGCCGGGCGTGGTCGGGTTCAGCTGCCCGAAGGAACCGCCGATCAAGGCCGAGCGGCTGCCGCTGATCGGCGGAAACAGATTGGACGACGGATTGGGCGGCGGCGCAGGCCCGCTGGCGATGGGGCCGGTGCCTTCAAAACCGTCCTGCGCATCCAGCGGCGGCATGGCGATCGTCATGAACGACGGCGTCGGCAGTCCAGGATTGCCCGCGAAATCGGCCCAGGGGTCGATGACGACCTGGTACATCTGCCCGAATAGCAACGCGCGCCCGGGCGGTGTCTGGAAACCGGCCAGGGCGTCGGACGTGGACCCGACCACGGGAAGCAGATCAACGGTATCCCCCGGCGCTGTCAGGGTGGCCCGCGTGGTCGCGGGCAGCGGTTCGGACGCGATCACGTTTGTGATGGCGAGAGGGTTGGCGCCCCCCATGTATGGCCTCTGCAGCGACGGCCCGCTGCGGTCAGCCGTGCCGACGATCTCCCCAGTCACGGGGCTCTGCGTGCTGCCTTGACACTTGGCAGGAGCGACGACGACGCCGGCACCCTGACCGTCCAGCCGATCACCGTCAATCCTGACCTGGAATCGGTCGTAGGTGACCGGCGCGCCCGAGGAGGTTTGAACTGTGCTGTAAGCGGTCACGTCGCCGACCGCGCGGAAGGTGACGTGGTCATCGGTCGTGACCGGTACCTGGGAGATACCGGACTCGTTGCCCAGCATCATGGTCAAGGCCACGGGATCCAGAACCAGGGTGAACCGCTGCTGGATGAACGTCAGGGGCGTGCTGGGTGTGACGGGCCCGGACACAGTCAGAATGGCAGTGACCTCGAACGATCGCTCTTCGGTCGTGGGCGCCGGCCCGCAGGCAGCGAGCAACAGGTGGCAACCTGCCACCAGGGAGAGCCGTGGTAAGCGATGCATGCGCGTGCCGATGGAGATTAGACGTTTGAGTCGGAGAAAATTGCGATGACGTCGGTCACGTTAACACCCGGCCACCGGGTTGACGACGGCGGTCTGCGGTGGTCAATCCAGTCAACGGAGCGACCCGAACCCGACGTCGAGCGCCGCGACGACCATCGCGCCGCGGCCCACGAAGTGCCCCAACCATTCGCCGCTGGGCACGTGGAGAGGGAGGACGCCGCGCAGCGACGCGCCGAGCGTCCAGCGGGGCCGCTCGACGATGCGATAGCGCACCACGGGCGAGAGGAGCGCGCCGGCCCCGCCCAGGTCGCAGGAGCCGTCGCAGATTGCCCCCGGGATCTCGAGCGCCAGGATCCCGACGCCCGCGCCCAGCCCGAGCTCGAGGGCGTGGAGCCGTCCGGGTGCCACGTAGCCAGCCTCGACCATCGCGTGCAGCAAGGTCGCTCCGTGCTCTGGCGTGACGTAGAACCCCGCCTCGACCGGCGTGACATAGAAGCTGGACCATCGGCGGCGCAGCAGGCGAATTGTGGCGCCCGCCCCGTACTGAACCCGCTCCGGCGTTCCCCGGACGTCGCTGCCCAGGCCCAGCGAGACCCCCATCAGCTCGACGCCGATCCACTCCTGCGCCGGCGCGCTTCCGGGGACCGTCGCGCTCTCCTCAGCGCGCGCGCTCATGGGCGCCGCGGACAACAGCCCGGCGACAGCGCACAGCAAGAGACGCCCGAATCGCGCGCGTGAGATCATCTCGGTCGGGGTCAGTGCAGGCCTCGTGCCCGCCCAGTGGCGTCACGTGAGGCCATGGAGATGGCGCCCTTGGCGCGGGGAGGGTGGTGAGAATTGAACGCCAAAGAGAGTCCTGACGGTCGCCTGACACGGTTGCGCGCGCGTGGCAGAGCATCGAGGAAGAGCCGAGCGAGCTGGAATGACGGAGTCAGCGTCGAGGTGAACGCAACGAGCCTGGCGCCGAATCGATAACCAATGACGATGAAAACGATCGATGATGGCGCCGGGGCGCGTGTGATCCCCATCCGTCGCAACCAGATCGTACCGGCGACCAGGGAAGC
>DATLVT010000582.1:0-7980 GCA_035577105.1 Polyangia bacterium | reverse complement strand
CGTCGATCTTCGTCAACATCGGTATGTGGTGCGAGCGGTTCACCATCGTCGTCACGTCGCTGCACCGGGACTTTCTCCCCAGCAGCTGGAAGAACTACGCGCCCACCTGGGTCGATCTCAGCCTGTTCGCGGGGACCATCGGGCTCTTCTCAACGCTGTTCCTGCTGTTCCTGAAGTTCGTCCCGGCGGTGGCCGTCACCGAGGTCAAGGAACTGCGCCACGAGACGGCCCATGACGCCGAACCTCACGCGGCGGGAGGGGCGCACTGATGAGCGGCGGACACGAAGGCAGCGGATTCGTTCCCCGCCATTTCGTCCTGGCGGAGTACCCGACCACCGACGCCCTTTTGCAGGGGACCAAAGAGGTGCGCGCGCGCGGTCACAAGAACGTCGACACGCACACGCCGTATCCCGTGCACGGCCTGGAAGAGGCGCTGGGGATCAAGCGGTTCAAGATCCCCCTCATCGTACTGTGTGGGGCCATCGCGGGCGCGGTGATCGCCTATTCGATGATCTATTTCTGCAACGTCATCGACTGGCCGTTGAACATCGGCAACCGGCCGCCGCACAGCCCGCCCGCCAACATTCCCATCACCTTCGAGTTGACCGTCCTGCTGGCGTCGGGCTCGGCGTTCATGGGCGTCTTCGCCCTGTCCAAGCTGCCCATGCCGTACCATCCCGTCTTCGAATCGGAGAATTTTCTGCGCGCCTCGGTGGACGCCTTCTTTCTGTCCGTCGAGGTTCCGGCCGGCGCCGACGCCGACAAGGTCGCCGCCGACGTTCGCGCCGCCGGCGGACAGAGCATCGAGATCGTCGAGGAGTCGGAGCGATGAAGCGCGCCCCGAAGGCCCTTGTCACGGCGCTGTGGGTGGCGACGGCCGCCGTCGCGGTGACGACGTCGCTGGCCGGTTGTGACGAGAACATTCTGGACCCGATGGCGGATCGCCAGCCCAAGGTCAAGCCGTACAAGGAAAGCGCCTTTTACGACGACGGCCTGGCCATGCGCGCCCCCCCCGAGGGGACCGTTCCTCGCGAGCGGTCGCGCCTCAGCCCCATGTTCACGGCAGGACGTGGCAACGACGTGGGCCCGTTTGCCCTCAACGGCGAACCGGTCAACGGCGGCTATGCCACCGCCATCCCGCTGCCGGTGAACGCCAAGCTGCTGGCCGTGGGACGCAAGCGGTTCGACATCACCTGCGCCACCTGCCACGGACCGCTGGGCGACGGGGACAGCATCGTCGCCCGCCAGATGTCCCTGCGGCCGCCGCCGACGCTGCACAAGTATGCCGACCGGCCCCCCGGATACATCTTCGAGGTCATCACCAAAGGCTTCGGCCTGATGGCCTCCTACGCGGCCGAGTTGACCATCGAGGAACGGTGGGCGGTGGTGGCGTACGTCCGTGCGCTGCAGATCAGCCAGAACGTACCCGTCGATAACCTTCCCGCGGACGTTCGGGCGCGCCTGATGGCGCAGCCCGAGGGGGCTGCCGCGTCCGGGCCGGCCGCGCCGGCCCCGTCACCGCCCGCCCACAAGGAGACGCCGTGAGTTCCGGAAGCGCTGTCACCACACAATCCGCGGCCAACCTGCAGCCCTTTGCGGGCAGTCGCTTCTGGATCATGGGCGGCGGCCTGGCCGGCCTGCTGCTGCTGGCCGCCACGTTCGCGGGAATGACCATGGACCCGCGGCAGACGATGTTCTCGTACCTGGTCGCCTTCGCCTACTGGACGGGCATCGGTCTGGCCGGCCTGGTCCTGCTGATGATCATGCACGCCTTCCGGGCCAAGTGGGTGACCATCCTGCGCCGCCCCATCGAGGCCACCACGTTGGTCTTGCCGCTGATGGCCCTGCTGTTCATCCCCATCGCCATCGGCATGAAGGACCTTTACATCTGGGTTGCGCCGCCGGCCGACATGGGACACGAAGCGCTGACCCTGCTGGCCAAGAAGCAGCCGTACCTGAACGTCACCTTCTTCGTGGTCCGCACGGTCGTCTACTTCGCCCTGTGTATCTTTCTGTCGCAGCGGCTTTACGGCTGGTCGACGAAGCAGGACAAGACGGGCGAGGTGAACCTGACCCAGCGGCAGCGCAACCTGGGCGCCGGCGGCTTGCCGTTCATCGCCCTGGTCTTCAGCTTTGCCGCCTTCGACTGGCTGATGAGCCTGAACCCGCTGTGGTTCTCCACCATTTTCGGCGTCTACTACTTTGCCGGCAGCTTCGTCAGCGTGCTGGCCTTGCTGGCGGTGATCTCCGACCTGGCCCGGGGCAAGGATCCCTTCGGCGACCTGCTCAGCATCGAGCACACGCACAACATCGGCAAGCTGATGCTGGCGTTCACCTGCTTCTGGGCCTACATCGGCTTCTCCCAGCTCTTGCTGATCTGGATCGCCAATCTGCCCGAAGAGGTCCCCTTTTACATGGTCCGCTTCAAGGCGGAATGGGCCTGGGTGGGCGTGTTCCTCATCGTCGGCCACTTCTTCCTGCCGTTCGGGGCGCTGCTGTCGCGCTCGCTCAAGCGCGACCGGCGCCGCCTGGCCGCCGTGGGCGTCTGGATCCTGCTGGTGCACTACCTGGATCTGTACTGGCTGGTGATGCCGACGCTGCACCCGGAGGGGTTCACCCTGCACTGGACCAGCGTGACGGCGTTCGTCGGGATGGGCCTTCTCGCGGTGGCGTTCGTCCTCTGGCGCCTGCGCGGTCACTTCACCGTTCCGGTACGGGATCCGTACCTGTCCGATTCACTTCGGTACAAGCAACCATGAGCGGCAAACCAACCTCGACCGGCCACGACGACCATTCTGGCGGCTCCACCGCTCACCAGAATGAAGATCAGATCGACTTCACCAAGGTGATCATCGTGGGCGTCGTCTCCTTGGTGGCGTTCGCCCTGTGCACGCTGTGGGCGGTCCAGATCCTCGACAGCGAGAAGACCAAGCTGCACGAGCAGCACGGCGACAAGCGTATTCCCAGCGAGGTCGGCAAGTCGGAGATCGGCATCGTCGATCAGGTGCCGTTCCAGATCGACGATCGCCTGGACAAATGGCGCGCCGAACGCAGCGAGGCGCTGAACAGCTATGGCTGGGTCGACCGCAAGCGCGGCGTCGCCCACATCCCCATCGAAAAGGCCCTCGAGTTGCTGGCGGGCGGGGCCGTTCCGGCGGCACCCCTGGCGCCGGCGGCCGTCCCCCCACCTTCGACGGGCGGCGCCCGATGAAGAGTCGGATGACGGCTCGGATGACGGGGCGGATGAAGCTCAAGACGATTGCCCTCTTGATTCTGGTCGGCGCCAGCGCGCGTCCGGCGTCGGCCGCCGACAAGAGCAGCCAGGTGGTCTTTCCCCAGGGCAGCGAACAGCCGCTCACCGCCCTGCAGGACATCGACGTCGTCGAGCACCTCGGCGATCGCGTGCCGGCGGGACTGTCCTTCACCGACACCACCGGGCACGCCACCGCCTTCGACAATTTTCTTTATCAGGGCAAGCCGCTGCTGGTGACGCTGGGCTATCACCGCTGCCCGATGCTGTGCAGCCTGGTGCTGGACGGTCTGGTCAAGTCGATGAAGGGCTCCGGCATGACCCTGGGCAAGGATTTCACCGCGGTGTCGATCAGCATCGACCCGAACGAGGATCCCAAGGCCGCCGCCGAACAGCAGCGCCGCATCCTGAACTCGGTCGGCCCGGGGCTGGCCCCCAAGGACTGGTCTTTTCTCATGGGCAGCGCCGCCGCCAGCCAGGCCATGGCCCGCGCCGTCGGCTTTCGCTTCAAGTACGACGAGACCAGCAAGCAGTTCGCCCACTCCGCGGTGGCCTTCGTGCTGACGCCGGAGGGGCGCGTCTCCCGCTATCTCTACGGCGTCGATTTCCTGCCCCGCGATTTCAAGCTGGCCATGGTCGAGGCGGGTGGGGGGCGCGTCGGCACCTCTTTCGACAAGGTGCTGCTGTCCTGTTTTCGTTATGACCCGATCAACCGACGTTACGCCCCGTTCGTCATGGGGTTCATGCGCATCGGCGCCGGAATGGTGTTCTTCGCGCTGGCTGGCCTTCTCACGGTGCTGTGGCGCAAGGAGATCGCGATGAGAAAACGGAGGGCGGCATGAACGATCTGATGCGCCGCTTGCTCTTCCTGCCGGTCCAGGCATCCACCTTCGCCAAACCGGTCGATTACCTGCACTACTTCGTCATCACGGTGACGATGGTCGTCTTGATCGCCGTCGGCCTGCTGGCGTTCTTCTTCTTCTTCAAGTACCGCGAACGGCGGCCCGGGCAGTCGACGCCCCGGGTGATCCCCAGCGTCCGGTTCGAGATCGCCATCATCGGCGTGCCGCTGGCCTTCTTCTTCCTGTGGTTCGTGCAGGGCTACAAGGACTACATCTGGTACGTCAATCCCCCGCAGAACACGATGGACGTGTACGTGATGGGGAAAAAGTGGATGTGGAAGTTCGCCTATCCCGACGGCCCCAACGCCATCGGCACGTTGCACGTCCCGGCCAATCGCCCGGTGCGACTGCTGATGACCAGCCGCGACGTCATCCATTCGTTCTTCGTCCCCGACTTCCGCATCAAGCAGGACGTCCTGCCCGGTCGGTACACGGAGACCTGGTTCGAGGCCACCAAGCCCGGCCGCTACCAGGTGCTGTGCGCCGAGTATTGCGGCACATGGCACTCGCAGATGTGGGGCGAGATCGTCGTGATGTCCGGCCCCGACTTTGACACCTGGATGACCGAGCAGAAGCAAGGCCTGGCCGATCGGGTCGACACCGGTGGCGACGACGGCGGCAGCTTCCGCGGCAGCCTGGTCGACTACGGCCGGCGCATCGCCGGCGCGCAAGGGTGCTTGAAGTGCCACACCCTCGACGGCCAGCCGCACATCGGCCCCACCTGGCAGGATCTCTACAAGCGTCGCGAGACGCTGGAGACCGGCGAGACGGTGATCGCCGACGAAGGCTACCTGACCGATTCCATGATCGATCCCCGCGCCAAGGTGGTGAAGGGCTTCAAACCGGTCATGCCGACCTATAAAGGCCGGCTGGCGGCGCCCGAGGCGGCTGCGCTGGTTGAGTTCATCAAGTCATTGCGCACCACCAACCTCGAGAACGTCCCCTCCAAGGAAGCCGTTTATGAGCCAGTCCAACGACGCTGAGCCGGTCTACCCCGCCGTCAATTACCTGAACGCCGATCGGGGCGTTTGGTCGTGGTTGACGACGGTCGACCACAAGCGGATCGGGATTATGTACCTGGTCTCCGTGCTGCTGGCCTTCCTGCTGGGCGGCATCTTCGCCATGGCCCTGCGCATCGAGCACCTGACGCCCGATCCGACCATCATGGGCGCCAACACCTATAACCGGATGTTCACGCTGCACGGCGTGGTCATGATCTTCATGTTCATGATCCCGGCCATCCCGGGCGTCTTCGGCAACTTCTGTCTGCCGCTGATGCTGGGGGCCAAGGACGTCGCCTTCCCCAAGCTGAACTTGCTGTCGCTGTACCTGTACTGGTCGGGGGCGGCCCTGGCGCTGTGGGGCATGATCAACGGTGGCACCGACACCGGTTGGACGTTCTACGCGCCGTACAGCACCACCACGCCGATGACCGTGTTTCCCGTGCTCCTCGGCGTGTTCATCATGGGGTTCTCGTCGATCGTCACCGGCCTGAACTTCATCGTCACCACCCACACGCTGCGTGCGCCAGGGATGACCTGGATGCGCCTGCCGTTGTTCGTCTGGGCCATCTACGCCACCAGCATCATCCAGGTGCTGGCCACGCCCGTCATCGGTCTCACCGTGCTGCTGGTGGGCATCGAACGAGTGGGGGGCTTTGGTCTGTTCGACGCCACCCGGGGCGGCGATCCGGTGCTGTTCCAGCACATGTTCTGGTTCTACTCGCACCCGGCCGTCTACATCATGGTGTTGCCGGCCATGGGCGTGATGAGCGAGATCGTCGGCGCCTTCGCCCGCAAGAACGTCTTCGGGTACAAGATGATCGCCTACTCGTCGCTGGGGATCGCGTTCGTCGGTTTCTTCGCCTGGGGCCACCACATGTTCGTCTCCGGCCAGTCGGTGCTGGACAACGGAGCCTTCGCCTCCATCTCGATGCTGGTCGGCGTGTTCACCGCCATCAAGGTCTTCAACTGGGTGGCCACGCTGTACAAGGGATCAATCTCGGTGAAGACGCCGATGGTCTACGCCTGCGGCTTCCTCTTCTTCCTCGTCTTCGGCGGGATGACCGGCATCGCCGTGGCCACGGTGTCGCTGGACGTGCACTGGCACGACACGTACTTCGTGGTGGCGCACTTTCACTTCATCATGGTCGGCGCCGTCATCATGTCGTTCTTGATGGCGTTGCATTACTGGTTCCCCAAGATGTTCGGGCGGAACTACAACGAGGGCTGGGGGATGGTGGCCGCGTCGCTGATCGTCCTCGGCTTCAACGCCACGTTCATCCCGCAGTTCCTGGTCGGGAACGCCGGCATGCCCCGACGCTATTACATCTACCCAGAGCGGTTCACGGCCTTGAACGTGGCCTCGACGGCCGGTTCATCGTTGCTGGCCTTCGGCTTCATCATCATCGTCATCTATCTGATCTATGCCCTGGTTCGTGGCCCCATCGCCGGGGACAACCCGTGGGATTCGCGCGGCTACGAGTGGGACACGCCTTCGCCGCCGCCCAAACACAACTTTGACGTGACACCTGTGATTACTGTCGATCCGCACTCGTACCAGAAGCCGGGAGAGGAGGTGGAGAATGTCATCGTCTGACGCCCACGCCGCTTCCCACGGCGCTCCCGACGACGCTCACGCCCACAATCCACACCTGGCGCACCACTTCGAGACCATCGAGAAGCAGGACCACGCGGTCCGGCTGGGGATGTGGCTGTTCCTGGGCACCGAGGTGCTGCTGTTCGCCGGCCTCTTCCTGGGCTATGCGGTGTACCGGCACTTCTATCACCACACCTTCCACGAGGCCTCGCGCACCCTGGACCTGACCCTGGGGACGTTGAACACGGTGGTGCTCATCACCAGCAGCTTCACGGTGGCGCTGGGGTACTACGGTATCAAGCACGGCAAGACCAAGCTGTGCGCCACCATGCTGTCCCTCACCATCGCGTTCGCGATGACCTTCCTGGTGGTCAAGGGCTTCGAGTACAACCACAAGTTCGTCGAGGGAGCGCTGCCCGGTAAGTGGTATCGCTTCCACGAGGTGACGGGTCCGGGCGCCAACCTCTTCTTCACGGTCTACTTCCTGGCGACCGGCCTGCACGCCTTCCACGTCATCGTGGGCATGAGCATCCTTGGCTGGTTGCTGGTGCGCGTGCTCAAGGGGCACTTCTCGGCGAGCTATTACGTGCCGGTCGAGCTGGGCGGGCTCTACTGGCACCTCGTCGACCTGGTCTGGATCTTTCTTTTCCCGCTGCTCTATCTCATCTAGCTGGAGAACCGCGTGGCCAACCAACTTCCCACCTCCCAAGCCGAAGCGCACGGCAGCGCGCATGGGCCGGGACGTTACTTCCTCATCTGGATCATCCTGCTGGTCTTCACCATCACCACGGTGATCACCGGTCGCATGGACCTGGGCGCGGCGAACCTGCCCCTGGCGCTGCTCATCGCCAGCGTCAAGGCCACCCTGGTGGTCCTGTTCTTCATGCACCTCTCCGAATCTCACGGCGTGAATCGCCTGGTGTTCGTGGTGTCGATCCTGTTCGTGATGGTGCTGATGCTAGGCGTCTTCGGCGATCTACTCACCCGCTGGCCCCTGTCGCTACCAGGCGGCATGCCCACCACCGAAGGCCCCGAGTTCTCCGTTCCGCTGCCACACGTCCCGGCCCACTAGACCGACTGGTTGCGCTGGTTGCGCTGATAGGCCGTGTGGGGACTTTGCCTTGAGGCGTCCGCCGCCTCCGCGTGAGCGGGTCCTGCCGCTGAAGGGTCCTTCCCAGAAACTTGGCTTGCTGGGGCTGCGTTCGAGATTCTAGAGATCGCGACCCGTGT
>DATLVT010000581.1:0-3091 GCA_035577105.1 Polyangia bacterium | reverse complement strand
CCCGATCTTGGTGATGGCATCCTTGAACAGCAGCCGGTCTTCTGCTTTCTTAATGGCTCCAAGCTTGGCGCCGATCAGTTCGACGTTGTACTTCTCCAGCACGCCGCCATCGGCCAGCTCCACCGCGAGGTTGAGCGCCGTCTGTCCGCCCACGGTCGGCAGCAGCGCGAAGCGGCGGCGATTGATCATCTCCGATTCACGCCGGATGATTTCTTCCAGATACTCGCGCGTGAGCGGCTCAATGTATGTGCGGTCGGCGGTCTCCGGGTCGGTCATGATGGTGGCCGGGTTGGAATTCACCAGCACCACCCGGTAGCCCTCCTCCTTCAGCGCCTTGACCCCCTGGGTGCCCGAGTAGTCGAACTCGCACGCCTGTCCGATCACGATCGGGCCGGACCCGATCAGCATCACCGTCTTAATGTCGTTCCGTCTGGGCATGGTGCGCGCTAGCTATCCTTCTTTTGCGCTTCGGGCTTGCGCTTGATGTGGCCTTCCCGATCCAGCTGGAACTGTTCGGGCAGGCGTTTTTCCAGTTCGCCGCGGTGGCCTTTGACCAGCCATCCGCGTTCGGCGAAGCCGTCGGCGATGCAGATCCGGATGCGGAGGCTGTCCTCCGACGGCGAGATGAACTGAACCAGCAACGGTTCGCGGGCGATCTCCTCGTTGCCACCGCGAATCAGCGCCTCGGCGGCGGCGTAACGGACCCCTTCGTCCATGTCGGCCAGGTACGGCAGCACCAGCGTCGGAACGCGGGCGTCCTTCAGCGCGGCCAGGTGATTGAGCAGCTGGATCTTCTTGGTGGGGTCGCGTTCATAGCCGGGCTCGTGGCGGTCAAGGACGCTCTTGATGACCTCCAGCTCCTGTTCCTTGTTGGCGATCTTGTCCAGCAGGCGCAGCGGCCAGGAGATCGAGTCGGCGGAGAACAGGTACTTTTGCACCGAGGGGATGATGCTGGCCCCCTTTTCCACCAGCACCTCGAAGACCCACTCCTTCTCCTGCTCGTCCTCGATGGTCTTGTCGTACATCATGCCAAAACGGCGCATCATTCCGTAAATGGCTTCGGGCGATCCGTCGTCGCGCAGCGACTGCAGCGCCTTCATGCGGTCGGGCGACTGGGCGTACTTGTGCACCGCGCGGCTGATGTTTTTTTCGCGCGCGCGCTGGTCGCGCCCTTCTTTGCTGAACAGATCGAAAACGCCCATGGCTTCGTTCCGCGCGCAGCATATACGGGGAGGGTCCCCTGCTCCACGCGAAAGTCGCTCTCGACGCGAACGGCGACGATGATCTGTTCGCGGGGGATTTAAAGGACCCTTTGAGGGGCCTTTTTCAGTGCAACGCCGATTTGATGTGCGCCATCAGGCGTTCGAAGCGCAGCGGCTTGGCCAGACAATCGAAGTCGACAGGGATGGTGGGAAAGGCCGTCAACCCGATGACCGGGATGGACGACAGCTCATTCGCTTGCTTCAGCAGTGACCGGAACGTGGCGCCGTCCATGACCGGCATCATCAGGTCCAGGATGATCAAGTCGGGGCGAAACCCGGCCTCCAGGCGCTTCATGGCCTCGGCGCCGTTCCAGGCGGCCTCGACGGCGAAGCCTTCCTCGCGCAACAGCTCGCCCAGGTTCTCGCGGATGTCTCGGTCGTCGTCGACGATGAAGACGGTGCGGGAAGCGGCGGTGGCTGCGATCGACATCAAACTCTCCTGCTGCAATGCGCCGCGCCAGCCGCGGCCCCCTCGATCAGGGTTTTAGCCTAAAACCAACCGACGCGCGGCGCTAGTCATTGTTATTAACGGCCCCGTCCGCCGGCCCGGCGTCCGGACCGGCGTCCTCGTCCGGTTGCTGGTCGCAGGTCCCGTCCGGCGGGACGCCTTCGCGGTGGCAAAACCCGTCATCGCCGCACAGATAGTCGCTGGGGCAGCTGTGCGGCGCCTTGGCGCAAGAAAACGCGCAGGCCGGCTGGCGCGGCGAAAAACAGGCCGGCGTCGTCACGGCCAGGACCGGCAGGGCCAGCGCGGCCAGGATGACGATGAGGCGCGGCCGCCGGAGAGCTTTCCACCGCATCAGAATCGCCAGCGCCAGGAGCCAACCACCGCCAGGTTTCGCCCCCGTTCATCGGGCGCCACCGCCACGCCGGCCGGCGATTCGCGCACGCCATTGATGATGAAGAAGGTTGTCGCCACCGCAGCCGTGCCGGCCGCGGTCAGCAGGAATACCTTGGCCACGTGGTCATCGTGGCGGCCTTCGTCGACCGCGCCCTGGTACTGGGCGGCGACCGACTGGTACTCGAGCGGCGCGCCCGTGTCGGGGTCGCGAAAGGTGATCAGACGATTGACGTCGTCTTTCTTCGAGGCGGCCGACGCTCCGTAGAAACCGGCGGTGCCCAGCAGGACCACGGTGGCCGCCAGGCTGATCCAGGCGGTGGCATTGTAGACGTTCCAGCCCGACGGCTCTTGCTGGCCGCGCACAGGCCGTCGCTGGAACTCCGGGTCGACAGCCGGCGGGACGGCCGCGGCGGGGACCACCCCTCCCGGCGGCGTCGTCGCGGGTGCTTGATTCTCCGGCAGGGCGGGCGTGGGCGTGGGCAAAGGCGACGGCGAAGGGATGCCAGGCTGATCCTGGTTCGTGGCTTTTCGGCCAGGGGCAGGGAGGCCAGGGGTCAGTCTGATCAACCGCTGTTCGATCTCGGCGCGGTCAGCGGCGGCGGGGGCCTCGCGTAGATACCGGCGATAGCTCTCGGTCGCCTCCTGCGGGGCGCCGGCTTTTTCCTGCGCCTCGCCGATGCGCACCAGGAACGCCGGATCGCGCCGCAGCGAATATCCCTGTTTCCAGGCGGTCTCCGCGGCCCGGCCGTCGCCGGCGTCGAAGGCACGCAACCCCTCGGCGAACAGCCGCTCCTCTTCGGGCGTGGGCGCGCCCGCCGGCGCGGCGTGAAGCGCGACAAGGAGGCCCAGGCCCACGAGCAGATTCATGGCGGGAGAATACCCTGAACAGCGTGGATCGGTGACGGCCCGCGCGTATACTGCCCGCCGCAATCATCATGGCCGCACCGCCCAAGATCACGCGCGTTCGCAACATCGGCATCGTCGCCCA
>DATLVT010000580.1:0-2276 GCA_035577105.1 Polyangia bacterium | reverse complement strand
TCATGGCGCTGGTGCTGGACCGTCGGCTGACAGACCAGAAAGATCCCGCCCCGGAGACCGCCGACCTGCTGCGCTTGCTGGAATCCCGACGCGCGCCCGGCACCAGGGACAGGGACCAGGAACCGGTGCTGGCCGTGCTGCGCAGCCGCGCACGACCAGGCGCCCGGACCGCCCCCACGGCGTCTCCCGAGCTGCCCCCGGCGTTCGTCGAACGTTTCAATCAGGCGGTGACCGAGGCCAACGCCGGCCACCGTCAGGAGGCCTGGCGGTTGCTGGCGCCCCTGCTGGCCGACGCGGAAAAATCTCTGGGCGACAAGGGCAAGACGCCCGCCGACGGCCAGCACTGGGTCCGCCTGGCCCGCCTGGCAAACAGCGTCGGCGCCTTTTCCGCCGCCGAGAGCGCGCTGGCGCACGCCGGCCGCTCGGAGTCCGGCGCCGAAGAGATCAGCGCCGACGTCTACGCCAATCGATGCCGG
This sequence comes from Polyangia bacterium, assembly GCA_035577105.1. Lineage (GTDB taxonomy): Bacteria > Myxococcota_A > Polyangia > Fen-1088 > Fen-1088 > DATKEU01. The sequence goes on along the minus strand of DATLVT010000580.1, from coordinate 1,800 downwards.
CTGGCGCTGCCCGCCGGGCGGACCGATCCGCCGGTCGCCCCGGAGAAAGAACCGGCCTTCGCGGCGGACTTTGAGGAGACGGCCCAGGTGATCGCTGCCGGCGATCCGAAGGCGGCCCGGGCCCGAGTCGCCGCGCTGGCGGCCACCTATCCGGACGCGGCCGGCGTCGACATCCTGGCCTGTGAACTGGACCTGCGATCAAGACAGCTGGCCGCCGCCGATCGACACTGTCAGGCGGCGCTGGCCAAGTTCGACGACGCCACGCGCGCCCACCTGCTGGCCGGTGTCATCGCCGCCCGGACCAATCACGGCGCCGCCGCCGAGAAGCACTTTCGTCGCGTCATCAGCCTGGACCCGAACGGCCCCGACGCCTGGCGCGAGCTGTCCCATTACTATCAGGCCACCCATTCCACTTTGCGCGCCAGCCAGCTGGCCGCCGAGTATCAGGCGCTTTTTTCCAGACCGCTACGCTAGCGGCTGCCGGAGGCGGCCACGCCCAGGATCAGCGTGGCGGTGATCAAGGCGCCCAGGCCGACCAGGGCCGGCCAGTGCTGGTGCGCCCAGCCTGACCAGTCTTCGCGCGCGCTGCCCGGCTGGGTCGCCGGCGCCGGGGCCAGCAGCGGTGGCGGCGGCACTGCCGGGCTCTCGGGGCTCGGCCCTGCACCGGGCGGTCCTTCAACACCGACGGTGGGCGCCAGGCCCAGGTGTTCGATGCGGACCGCCTCGTCATCGAGGCGCATCACGGCGGCGTCGATCGTCCCTGGCTCGGCCGGCAACGGCACCATGGCGGTGTCATGGGTCAGCCCGGTGGCGTCGACCAGGCGCAGTTGCAGCTGCAACGGCGGCGGCGTGCCCAGCTTGACCTCGCCGACCAGCGCGAACCTGGCCCCCATTCGCCGCGCGTGGGCGGCGGCCACCTGATCGTCCAGCACCAGCGCCGGGCGCGCCGGGACGATCACCTCCTGTGCGGGGCGGTCGACCTTCACCACGGTCCCCCAGGGCGGATAACCCACCTCCTCGACGTGAACCAGATGTTCGCCGTAGACGACGTTCTGGTACGTGGCCCCGGCACCCAGCGGGGCCGCGGCGTCACCGTCGAAGGCGATCGTCGCGTCGGCGGGTCCGCGCACGGTCAGCACGCCGCGCGGACGGGCCCGCACCTCGTCCAGCGCCCGCTGCCAGTCATCCATCACCGGGGGCGGTGTCTCGCGCGGGTTCAGCGCCCGCGTCGGCGTCAGCGTCGCCGCGCGCAGGTAGTCGGCGTAGGCCCGGGCCTGCGTCACAGCGTCCGTCGATCGCGCCGGCTTCCAGTCGGCACGGGCCACGGTCATGCCGCGAAACAGGTAGAGATCCGAGAGCTCGGCGGTCGACAGGCCTGCCCCGCCCGTCGCGGCGACAATCGCCGCCGCGTCCTCCAGCGGCCGCAGCGCTTGCTCGAAGGCCAGCTTGCGGACCTGGTCCTTGGCCAGCTTGATCGGCTCGGCCACCCGCGGCACCGGCGGCGCGTCGATGTCGATCACCTCCAGCGGGGATAGACGGCGCCGCTTCGCCGCCCCGGCCAGCGTTCTTTGCGCGAGGTCGTTGAACGGCGCGTTCGGCTGGTGCGCATAGATCGGGTACACACCGGCGGGCACCTCGTCGGCGGCCATCGCCAGCGGCGCCATCCCGCCCGTCGCCGCCGCCAGCCCGAACAAACCGGACCCTGCCACCCAGAAAAACCACCGCAACATCATCGGCCAATTCTGGCCCTCGATCGCGCCGGGTCAATTTCCTGCCTTCGCCCCGACGTCCACCAATATC
>DATLVT010000579.1:0-3628 GCA_035577105.1 Polyangia bacterium | reverse complement strand
GCGAAAATGGGCGCGATCCTCCGGCAGATCCCAGGGCAGCTGGCCCCCGCGCCCGATCACGCCGTTGCGGCTGACGGCGGCGATCAGGGTCAAGGCCGGCGACGGCGCCGCCGCCGTGGCGACGGGCGGCGGGGAACCAGTCACCGCGTCGCCTCCCGTCGCTGCGAGCCGACGGAAACGGCCGTGCAGGTGACGGCGGCGATCAGCAGCGCCACGCCCAGCGGTCGCTGACACGACACCACGCCCAGCGACATGGCCACGGAAAAGCAGGCGGCCACCAACGGCAGCCGGCGCACGCTGACGTCAGCCAGGGGAAACCCGACCCCGTCATCGATGCCATCGTGTGCGCGCCGATCTTTGTTCATGTCGCCCCAGGTCACCGCGGTCAGGATCCAGACGACATTCTCCACTGACCAGACCAGATCGAACAGATCGCCCGTCTCGGGAATGACCGCCAGATGACCCGCGTACGAATGGTTGATGGCCGACAGCAAGATGAACGGCGTGAAGCGCCCGAACAGCGCGCCCGCCACCGGCGAGCGGCTCAGCAAGGCGCGGGCGTAAAACCCGCTGGCGATGATGGCATCGGTCGAAGGGAGCAGGCCGACGCCCGAGGCCGGGCTGGTCGGGCTGTAGACGGCGTAAAGGACGACGGCGCCCAGGAACACGGCCATCTGTCCCAGCTCGACCAGGCGGACGGGCGCGGGCCGATCGGCGTCATGGACGGGGACATCCAGCAGCAGGGCCACCCCCATCGGAAGATCTTCCAGGTGAAACAGAACGTTGGCCATCGATTCTTGATAGGGAGCGTCGCCTTCCGGGACGGCGATGCTCAGCCCCTGCGCCACCGTCCAGATCAGATAGCGGGCCGCCATCAGGTAAAGAAAGCGCTGCTCGAACCCGAACCCGACGCTGCCGCGCGCCGCCACCAGCGGCGCCATCACGCAGACGATCCCCAGCGCCAGCTGAAGGCTGTTGGAAGCCAGCGGGCCGCGCCCGGCGGTGCCCAGGGTCGTCAGCACCGCCGCGTGCGCGGCGAACAGGACGGCGGTGACGATGACGACAAGTCTTGGCGAGGACACAGGCGGCGCGTTCCTGGGGAATCATTGCCCACGTCACGTCCGACGTGGCAAGGGGCGGCCGCGCGCCGGGAGGGGCGGCCAGGCGAGGGGCGGGCGAACGCGCCAAGGACCGCCAGCGGCGTCGGTGCCGTGCTAGTTTGGCGGCCGCCATGCGCCCGGTCGTCACGTCGGTGTTTCTGGGGATCGCGGTGCTCGCGTCCGCGGTCCGGGCGGCGCCTCCCGAGCGACCGACCATCACGGTGGCGCCCTTCGCCAACGAGACGAACAAAGCAGCGCTGGCCCCGCTGTCGCCGGCGCTGGCTGACATGCTGTTGAACGACATCGCGGCGGCGACCAACCTTCTGGTGATGGCGCCGGGCCAGGCGGATGGCGCCGCCTACGTCCTGACCGGCGCCGTTCGCTCGGTCGCTCCCGAGCTCCGCATCGACGTGCGCCTGGTTCGCGGCGGCGACCACAGCGTCGTGCGCCAGGCGTCGGTCGCCGGCCGCCCGGATCGCTTCTTCACCCTGCAGACCGCGCTGGTGGCCACGGTGGTCGACGTGCTGGGCGACCTGCTGGCGGCGGGCGACGGCGACCGCATCAAACAGGCGGTGCGCGGCAACCACCCGGACAGTTTCGCGACCGCCCTGACCTACGGCAAGGGCCTGCATGCCCGCGACGCCAGCGACCTGGAGACCGCCGCCCGCGACCTGCAGCGGGTGGTGGCCGCCGACCCCGCGTTCACGCTGGCCAAGAGCCGCTGCAACGACGTGATCACCGCTCTTTTCCGGACCGGCGGCCGGGTCCCCGTGCCGCCCAGGACAACCCGCCGCGCCCCGAAGCGCTAGCGCTGTGCTAGGGTCCGCACCCATTCATGCCCACCGACGTCTCTCGCTGTGACACGCTGATTCGCAACGTCCGCGTCGTCGACGGAACCGGCGCGCCGGACATCGACGTCGATCTGGACGTGGCCATCACCGACGGGCGCATCGCGCGCATCGGCCTGCTTGGCCACAACTGGTCAGCGGCGCAGGTCGTCGACGGGGGCGGCAAGGTGCTGTGTCCCGGGTTCATCGACGTGCACACCCACGACGACGTCAAGGCGATCACCGCCCCCGAGATGCTGCCCAAGCTGTCGCAAGGGGTCACCACCGTCATCGTCGGCAACTGCGGCATCAGCGCCGCGCCCGTCCACCTGACCGGCGAACCACCCGATCCCATGAACCTGCTGGGGGGCGCCGCCGACTTTCGGTTTCCCACCTTCGCCAGCTATGTCGCCGCCGTTCAGGCCGCGCGGCCGGCCGTCAACGTGGCGGCCCTGGTCGGGCACACCGCCCTTCGCAACAACCACATGGATTGCCTGGACCGGGCCGCCAGCGCCCAGGAGATCGACGGCATGCGCGCGCAGCTCCGCGAGGCGCTGGACGCGGGCGCCCTGGGGCTGTCGACCGGCCTTGCCTATGCGTCGGCCAACAGCGCGCCCACCGACGAGATCCTGTCCCTGGCCGAACCCCTGGCGGCCGCCGGCGGCCTGTACGCCACCCACCTGCGCACCGAGACCGGCGGCATCCTGGAGGCGCTCGACGAGGCCTTCCGGATCGGTCGCCACGCCCGCGTGCCGATCATCGTCTATCACCTGAAATGCGCCGGCGCCGACAACTGGGGACGCAGCGGCCAGGTGCTGGGCGCCCTGGAGAAGGCCCACCCGCAACAACCGATCGGTTACGACTGCTATCCGTATGCCGCCAGCTCGTCGACGCTGGACCTCAAGCAGGTCACCGATCGCTATGAAATCATGATCACCTGGTCGACGCCTTGCCCCGAGATGGGCGGCAAACGTCTGACCGAGATCGCCGCGCTGTGGGGCGTGGATCTGCTGGAGGCAGCCCGCCGCCTGCAACCGGCCGGCGCCGTCTATCACGGCATGTCCGCCGCCGACGTCGATCGCATCGTCAGCCATCCGGGCACCGCCATCGGCTCTGACGGCCTGCCCAATGATCCCCGGCCCCATCCCCGGCTGTGGGGGACCTTCCCTCGCGTTCTCGGCCATTACAGCCGCGACCGCCGGCTGTTCCCCCTGGCCGAGGCGGTCCGCAAGATGACCGGACTTTCCGCCGGACGGTTCGGCCTGACCGACCGGGGCTTCGTCCGCGAAGGTTACTGGGCCGACCTGGTGCTGTTCGATCCCGCCACCGTCAAGGACGTCGCCACGTTCGCCGACCCGATCCACCCCGCCGAGGGGATCGAAGCGGTCTGGGTGAACGGCGTTCCGTCCTATGCCGGCAGCACCAAGCAGGCGACCGGGCGCGCCGGACAATTTCTCCGGCGCGGCGCCCTGCAGTTCTGACGATCGGCCCCGGTCACATCACCATTGTGCCGGCGCTGGCTCCGTCACCGGGGACGGCGTCGCCCAGCGACTCGCGCAGATGCTGGCGCAGGCGCTTCTTCAGGCGCGCCTCGATCTGGCGGACGCGTTCCCGGCTCACACCGAAGCGATCGGCGATCTCCATCAGCGTCTTGCCGTCCTCGGCCACCAGGCGGTCATGGAAGATCTCGATGTCGCGCCC
>DATLVT010000578.1:0-2804 GCA_035577105.1 Polyangia bacterium | reverse complement strand
GCGAGACCATCGACCAGCCGGGTGATCTGGCCACGGCGCGCGACCAGGTGCTGCGGGGCAGCGGATACGTCGGTGACTTCGCCTTGCCGGGACCGCCGGCGGCGGCAGCCATCGTCATCGACGTGGCCGGTCTTTACGAGGAGGAGGTCTTCAGCGATCCCGTGACGGCCGACGCGGCGGCGCCGCTGCGCGCGCTGGCCGGACGGGGGACGCGCTTTCAAAATTTCTGGCTGCGCTATGGCGACTGGCCCGTCAGCGAGTTCCAGCTGCTGACCGGGGGATACCCGGTAGCGGTTCCCTGGATCAGCACGGCCGAGGACGATCCGACCGCCTCCCTGGCGCCGGCGGCGGGACTGCTGGCCATGCCGCCGCCCGCGGGCCGGATCGCCAACCAGCCGGCGTTCGATGCCTGGCGGCAGATGGCGGTGTGGGCCGACGACTCTCTCCTCGACGCCGCCAGGCGGCTGGGGATGACCACGGCGCTGATCGGCCAGCCCGATTTTCACGACCGGCACGTCGCCAGCACGTCCATCGACGTGCGCATCCCTGGCAACGACGACGACGCCTCCGGCTCCGTGCGGGCGCTGCTGGCGCGCGTGAAAAACCGGCTGATGGTGGTGGCGCTGGGCGGGCCGCGTACCGCCGACCGACATTCGCCGGCGGCCATCGCCGAGCTGGCCGCCCTGGCCAAGGCGGCGGGCGCTGTTGCCGAGGGCGCGCCCGACGCGCTGATCGTTCTCACCAGCCGGGGCGCCGCCGCCATCGACGATCCGGCCGCTGAGTTCTACGGGCCGGGCAGCGCGCGCCACGTTCCGTTCGTCATCGTCGGCCCCAACGTGCGCGCCGGCGTGATCACCAGCCAGCCTGGTTCAGCCGCCGATGTGGCTGCGACGGTGCTGATGGGGCTGGGCGCGCCGCTGCACACCGACTTCGTCGAGGGGACCTGGGCCGCCGGCACGGACGTGGGCGGCATCTTCCAGCCCAGCCCCAAGGGCGCCACCGGCGGTCACGCGCTGGTGCGCGCGTTCACGCAGCCGTCGGCGCCCTGAGGCCGGCGACTACTTCAACCACTCCGAGTGCACCGGACCGGCCCCGGCCTTGTCCAGGCGTTCATAGGTGTGGGCGCCGAAGGCGTCGCGCTGGGCCTGGGTCAGGTTCTGGGGCAGGCGCGCCGTGCGATAGCTGTCAAAGTACGCCAGGCTGGCGGCGAAGGCCGGCGTGGGAATTCCCAGCCCGGCCGCCGTCCCGACCACGCGCCGCCAGTTCGGCTGCGCCTCGTGCAGCATCGCCTCGAACTCGGGGGCCAGCAGCAGATTGCGAAGGTTCGGCGTCGCCTGGTAGGCGCGCATGATGGTGTCCAGCAGGCGCGCCCGGATGATGCAACCGCCTTTCCAGATGCGCGCCATCTCACCCAGCGAGATGTTCCAGTTGAACTTGTCGCTGCCCGCCTTGATGAGGGCCATGCCCTGGGCGTACGAGCAGATCTTCGCGCACAGCAGCGCATCGTGAACCGCGGCGATGAAGCCTTCCTTGTCGGCCGCCGACAGCGCCGCCGACGTGCGGGCGCGCAGGATCTTCTCGGCGGCCACGCGCTCGTCCTTCAAACTGGAGAGGCCACGCCCGTCCAGCGCCGCGGCGATGGTGGGAATCGGCACGCCCAGATCCAGGGCCAGCTCGGCCGTCCACTTGCCGGTCCCTTTCTGGCCGGCCTTGTCCTGGACCAGATCCACCAGCGGCTTGCCGGTCTCGGGATCCTTGACGGTGAGGATCTTGGCGGTGATCTCGATCAGGAACGACGCCAGCGGTCCCTGGTTCCAGCGGTCGAACACGGACGCCATCTCCGGCGCCGACATTCCCAGCCCGCGGCCCATCAGATCGTACGCCTCGGCGATCAGCTGCATGTCGCCGTATTCGATCCCATTGTGCACCATCTTGACGTAGTGCCCGGCGCCGTCGGGGCCGACGTGCGTGACGCAGGGGCCAGAGTCGGTCTTGGCGGCGATCGCCTCCAGCACCGGCTTCAACGCCGTCCACGATTCGACGGTCCCGCCTGGCATCAGCGAGGGGCCGCGGCGCGCGCCTTCCTCGCCGCCCGACACGCCCATGCCCACGAAGTGAAAGCCCGCCTTGCGCATGTCTTCCTCGCGGCGGCGGGTCTCGGCAAAGTGCGTGTTGCCGCCGTCGATCACCACGTCGCCCGGCTGCAGGATCGGCTTCAGCTGCTCCAGCACCTGGTCGACGGGCTTGCCCGCCATGATCATCATCAGGATGCGGCGCGGGCGCTCCAGCGACGAGACCAGCTCGGCCAGCGTCTTGGTGCCGACCAGCTTCTTGCCCTTGTTGTCGGCCAGGAACTTGTCCGTCGCCGGCGCCTCCAGGTTCCAGACGGCGACGCGGAAGCCGTGGTCTTCGATGTTGAGGGCCAGGTTGCGGCCCATGACGGCCAATCCGATGACACCGAAGTTCGCGTTCTCAGTGGACATGACGATCCTTTCCCTGTCGATTCCCTATCGATGAGCCAGCGCTGCGAGAGGCTACTATGCGCGACCGGGCTTGGGTCGGTAAAGGGATTCGCCGGCCCGTGGGACGAACAGCACGCCCTCCGCTTCGCGATTCTGGAAAGACGCCAAATCGATGCTGCGCGGATCGCGGTACCCCAGATTGATGGCCTGGCAATCGGCCTGGGAGATGCCGGTGGCCAGGGTGACCTGGATGCGCGGCTTCTCCACGCCGTCCTGGTAGCTGCCGCTGCCCTTGACGTGGGTCGAGTGCGCCACCACGCCCCAGGGCAGATGCTTGAACCG
>DATLVT010000577.1:0-2206 GCA_035577105.1 Polyangia bacterium | reverse complement strand
CGTGACGCCGAGGACCTCCTTCTTCGTCATGCGCTCGAAGGTGCCGTCGGTCGACATCTTCTCGATGGCGTGCAGGCGATCGATGGATCCCTTCACGGTGTGGAAGTTGGTCAACGTCCCACCCAGCCAGCGGTTGGTGACGCAGAACTGACCGGCGCGAGTCGCCTCGTCGCGGATGACGTCCTGGGCCTGCTTCTTGGTGCCGACGAACAGCACCGAGCGACCGCCGGCGACGTTCGAGACCAGGAAGTTGAAGGCGCGCTTGAAGGCGCGGACGGTCTGCTGCAGGTCGATGATGTGGATGCCGTTGCGGGCGCCGAAGATGAACGACTTCATCTTGGGGTTCCAGCGCTTGGTCTGGTGACCAAAGTGAACGCCTGCTTCCATCATCTCGCGGATGGTGATGGGGGCGTCAAGGGACGGCTGGGCAGGTTCAAACGGGGCGGCGGACGAGCTTTCGGTTTCGGTCGTGGCTTCCATGGAACTCCTTCGCGTTGGTTTCCTCCGTCCGCTTCAACGGCGATCGAAACCCGGGGCAAGCCCGGGCACGCGCGATCGCCTCGGCAGACGTGTGTGGTGTTAAAGAGGGTGCGTTTTCTACCACATTTTCAACACCCCGGGTCCCAAAAGACGCGGCCTTTGGGCTTTGGGGGGTTGCAAAAACCGCGGAACAGGAGTTGCACCAGGCCTGCCAGATCTATAGAAGGAGCCACGATGTCTGTCACCACCGCTGCAAAGAAAGCTGAAATCCGCCCTGCGACCGGCAAGCTGGGGATCCTGTGCCCCGGCATGGGCGCCGTCGCCACGACCTTCATGGCCGGTGTGGAGGCCATCCGGCGCGGGATCTCCAAGCCGATCGGCTCGCTGACCCAGATGGGGACCATTCGCCTGGGCAAGCGCACCGACAACCGTACGCCGCTGCTGCACGAGTTCGTGCCGCTGACCCGCCTGGAGGACATCGTCTTCGGCGGCTGGGATCTGTTCCCCGACAACGCCTATCAAGCCGCCGTCAAGGCCGGCGTCCTGTCCAAGGAGCACCTGGACGAGCTGAAGGATTTTCTGTCGACCATCAAGCCGATGACGTCGGTGTTCGATCAGGAGTACGTCAAGAAGCTGACCGCCACGCACTTCAAGAAGGGCAAGTCCAAGGCCGACCTGGCCGAGCAGGTCATGGAGGACATCAAGAACTTCAAGAAGCAGAACAACTGCGAGCGCCTGGTGATGGTGTGGTGCGGCTCGACCGAGGTCTACCGCAGCGCGGGCGCCGTCCACGCCACGCTGGAAGCCTTCGAGAAGGGGTTGGCGTCGAGCGATCCGGAGATCGCCCCCTCGCAGATCTATGCGTACGCGGCCCTCAAGTGCGGCGTGCCCTACGCCAACGGCGCCCCCAACCTGACCGTGGATACGCCGGCCCTGATGGAGCTGGCCAAGAAGAACGGCGTGCCCGTCGGTGGCAAGGACTTCAAGACCGGCCAGACGATGATGAAGACCGTGCTGGCGCCGGCGTTCAAGGCGCGCTTGCTGGGCCTGGAAGGTTGGTATTCGACCAACATCCTCGGCAACCGCGACGGCGAGGTGCTGGACGACCCCGAGTCGTTCAAGAGCAAGGAGGTCTCGAAGCTGGGCGTGCTGGAGCACATCCTGCAGCCGCACCTTTATCCCGATCTCTACAAGGGCATGCACCACGTCGTGCGCATCAATTACTACCCCCCGCGCGGCGACAACAAAGAGGGCTGGGACAACATCGATATCTTCGGGTGGATGGGCTACAAGATGCAGATCAAGATCGACTTTCTCTGTCGAGACTCGATCCTGGCCGCCCCCATCGTCCTCGACCTGGCGCTGTTCATGGACCTGGCCCAGCGCTGCGGCATGAGCGGCATTCAAGAGTGGCTGTCCTTCTACTGGAAGAGCCCCATGACCGCGCCGGGCCTCTACCCCGAGCACGACCTCTTCATCCAGCTGATGAAGCTGAAGAACACCCTGCGCTACCTGCGCGGCGAAGAACTGATCACGCACCTCGGCGCGGAGTACTACGACTAGGGCGCTCGCTTCGCTCGCTTGGTGGAAGGGGCCCGCTGGCCCCTGACCTGAAACCACCCCCTGCCTACGCGGGTAGGGGGTGGCTGGAGTTCGGAGCCTGCTTGAGGAGAGTGTAGCCGAGGGACTTGGCGGCCTCGGCAAGGCCAGCAAGGCGTTTGGCCTC
>DATLVT010000576.1:0-3365 GCA_035577105.1 Polyangia bacterium | reverse complement strand
GCTCGATTGAGCGTCAAGGTGATGTCCGTCTGTCCCTGCCGAACGACGTCGCCGGGAAGCACCGTCATACCGTCGGCCACCGGAGAGGGCATGGGCACCGGCGTGGACGCCGACATGGCCCCGCAACCGCACGCCAGCAGGGCTGCGGCCCACACGATCGAGCGACAGCGGCGCCGCCCAGGCCCGGGCAGGGCCAACCTCAGGGGTTGAGGGGGAGAGACTCCGGGGCGATCCAATAGACGTTTCCTCCTTGGTCGTCGGCGACAAACATACGACCGTCGGGCGAAAACACGATGTCGGAGGGGCGCTTCAGCACCGGGGAGGTGGCACCAAATCCCTCCAGGAAGCCGCGCCAGTCACCAACCGGGGCGTGCGTCATGGAGTTGCTGGGCGCAAAGACCACGCGCGCGCCCTTCCACTGCGGCGAGGCGTACGCGCTGCCATGCAAGGCGACGAAGATCCCGCTGCGGAACGGTTCGGGCCACAGGCCGCGCTCCCAGTCGAACCCGAACGGCGTCTCGGAGAGCGTGAAGGAGGCCTCGTGCGGCGTGACGTCCGAGCAGGGGCCGGCGTGTGGATCAGTGGTGGGTTGGTTCGGGGCGAAGCAGCAAGGGAAGCCGTAGTAGGTGTTCGGCTTGACCAGGATGAATTTCTCCACCGCGCCCATGGCCAGGTCCTCGCCCAGCTCTGCGGCGCCGCAGATGTCGTCGGTGCTGTGGCAGCGCATGTACATCGGGTTCCGGAAGGCGCGCGCCAGCGTCGTGGGCATGGCGGTGTCGATGCGGGTGATCTCTCCGCCCGGCATCTTGCCGCACGCCGCGTACTCGCCTCGCGAGGCCAGCAGCTGGCCTCCCACCGAACGAGCCAGGCCGTGTGTCCAGCGACCGCCGCCCCCGAACGCCGCCGGCATGTGCAGGCTCTCGCGTGGACCGGTCTCCTTGCGCTGACCGCTGGTGTAAGGCGTTCGCCAGACGTCGGACTGGGTGGTGAAGTAAAGAAAGCCGCCGCCGATGGCCAGGCCGTGGACGTCGCTGACACCGTCCAGGAATTTCTGTTGCTCGGCCTTGCCGTCATGGTCGTCGTCGTACAGCACCACGATGGCGCCCGGACCGTCCGAGGAGCCGCCGGGGGTCGGTTGCGACGGGGCGCCCACGAAGATGTCGCCGTTGGGAGCCAGGGCCAGCGTCCGCGCCTCGGCGACCTTGGCATAGACGCGCGCGCAAAATCCGGCGGGGAGAACCGCACCCGCGATCGGCGTCCCCAGCGAGCACAGCTTGGAGGGATCGGCGTCCGCAGGGGGGACGATGATGCCACCCATGCCGCCCTCGCCGCCGGCGCCTCCTGAACCGCCGCTGTCAATCGCGCTGCCGCCCGACCCGCTGGCGCCGCCGGTGCCAGGCGGCACAAGGACGACGGTGGACGACGAACACGACCAAGACGCGGCTGCGCCCACAGTCAGGAGAAGCGAAAGAGCGCGGAAAGCTGAGCCAACTTGTCGCATTGACACCCCGTCTTTGGTCCCAGAGTAGCAGCCGACACGCCGGCTGACGAGCTTCGTGGCGGCCGCCGCCGCATTATTTGGCCCAACATCTGGCCCGACAGCTGGCCAAACTGGCCGCCAATGGTCAGTGTTTGCTGGGCGTAGCGGCCGGTTTGGGCTGGCGATCCAGAATCCGTTCCAGCTCGTCCATGGTGGTGTTCATCTCGGCGATGGCGGCGTCAAAAGGCGCCGGGGTCGTCATGTCGACGCCCGCCTCCTTCAGCAGGTCGATGGCGTACTTCGAGCTGCCGGAGCGCAGCATCTTCAGATAGGCATCGCGCCGGGCCGTGCCCTTGCCGGCCTTGACCTCGTCCCGTACGGCCCGCGCCAGCGACGTCGAGGCCACCATGCTGGTGGCGTATTGATAGACGTAAAAGTCGTAATAGAAGTGCGGGACGTACGCCCACTCGATGGCCAGCAGATCGTCCACCTGGCAGACCTTCTTGTCGTGGCCGTAGTACTCGCGGGCCATCTTCAGATACAGCGCGGACAGATTCTCGCCGGTCAGGGGCTCGCCCCGCTCTGCCTGTTCGTGAAAGGCCAGCTCGAACTCGGCGAACTGCGTCTGCCGGAACAGGGTGGTGCGCAGGCCGTCCAGCAGCGTGCCCAGCAGGAAAAGCCGGGTGGCGTCGTCCTTCGACCGGTCGAGCATGTAGTGGATGAGGAGGTTCTCGTTGAAGGTCGAGGCCACCTCGGCGACGAAGATCGGATAGTCGGCCGTCGGATACGGTTGATTGCCGTGCGACAGGAACGTGTGCATCGAATGCCCCGACTCGTGCGCCAGCGTGGTGAGATCCTCGTAGCGGCCGTTGAAGTTCAGCAGCTGATACGGGTGAACGCCGTAGACACCGGTGGAATAGGCGCCCGACCGCTTGCCCGGTGAGGGCAGATAGTCGGTCCAGCGGCTCTCGAATCCCTTCCGCAGCGCCTCGGTGTATTCCTTGCCCAGGGGGGCCAGGGCGTCCAGCGTGATGGTCCGGGCCTCGTCGGGCGCAAAGTGCATGTCCACGCTGGCCACCAGGGGCACGTACAGATCCTGATAGCGAAGCACGTCCAGCCCCAGCATCCGCTTTCGCAGCGCCAGATAGCGGTGCAGCGTCGGCAGGCTGCGGTGCACGTCGCTGAGCAACTGCTTGTAGACGACCGTCGGGATGTTGTCCTGGAACAGCGCCCCTTCCAGGGCCGACTGGAAATTGCGGATCCGCTTTTCGAACAGGTGCGACTTGACCTGGGCGGCCAGGGTCGCGCCCATGGTGCGCTCGTAGGTCTTGAGCGCGCCGAAGAAGGCGGAGAACACCTTCTCGCGGTCGGCGCGGTTGCGGGCCTGACGGTGCAGCGTGTACGCCGAGGCATCCAGCCGCACCGATTCGCCGGTGGACAGCTTGATGGTCGGGTACGGCAGGTCGGCGTTGGACAGCACGCCGTGCACCTCGCCGCCCGCCTTCTCGACCTCGCCCGCCTCGGCGGCCACTCGCTCCTCGCCGGCGTTGAGGGTGTGTGGCTTGCGGCGCAGGGTCTCTTCCAGGAACACCCGGTACGGCGCCAGCTTTGCCTCCTGGGCCATGAACTTGCGCACCTTGGCCGGATCCATGGCCAGGATCTCCGGCCGGATCCAGGAGCAGGCCGACGAGAACTGGGTGGCCAGCTCTTCGGCCGACTGCCGCATCTCGCGCGGGCGCGCGGCGCGGATGTCTTCGTCCGACATGCTGCTGGCATAGACGGCCAGCCGCGAGAGCTGCTGATCCAGCTCGAACATCAGCGCCAGCGTCGACAGCAGGGCCTGCGGCGTCTTGCTCAGCGTGCCGCGGTGCTTGGCCAGCTCGGG
>DATLVT010000575.1:0-17095 GCA_035577105.1 Polyangia bacterium | reverse complement strand
TGGGTGACGGCTACTTTGCGCGCGCGCAGCTGCTCGGCCACCTGGTTCGACACCGCCGTCTTGCCGCTGCCGTCGATGCCCTCGAAGACCACGAACATCAGCCGCGAACCCCTGAGCCGTTTTTCGGATGGACGCCGCCGAGCGCCGGCTGCATCTATTGCCCTCGCCCGGGCGAAGGGCGCGCCTGCTTCACATACAGGTGGGGGACCTCGCCCGGATCGCCGTCGAACTTGAACTCGACGTCCATGGCGTACCAGCCGCCGTCCTTGGGGGCGTACGCCGGCTGGAAGCGCTTGTGGATGGCATCCAGCGCCGTGCCCAGCTCGAACACCTGGGCCGGGCTGAGGACCGTGGTCCCGCTGTCCACCAGGTTCGAGTGCGACAGATAGATGATGGGCTGGCCCGGGAAGGAGAACTCGTAGACGAATTCATCGCTGTACACGCCGGCCGGCGGGTGCACCACCTCGGCGTCGCCGCCCCATTGCACGTTGACGTAAAACCCCGGCTCCAGCCCGGACGGATCGAAGGGGTTCGCGGTCAGCGCCACGCCGTTGGCCTCCTCGCTGGGGAAGTTGTGATGGACCAGCAGCGCCATCCCCACCGTCTTGTGATCGATGCCGTGGAACGCTCGTTCCTCGAAGGTCCGGAAGTTCCAGACCGTGGCCCAGGTCTTCTTGATGGCCATCAGCAGGCTGTCGTCCCACAGCTTCGGATCGCCGGTGTGCGAGTCGTAGCAGCCCGCGCAGGGGAACCCGTCCAGATCCTCGGCGTTCGTGCTGGAGCGAAAGCGCATGGTGGTGTCCGGGTAGTCGGCGGCCAGCTTGGCTTTGAGCAGCGCCTGCAGGCCGGCGTCGATGGGGGCGGCCAGGATGTCGGCGCGCAGGGTGGCCAGCCGGGCGTCGCGGGTGGGGGCGTCGTCCCTGAACGCCGCGTCGGCCTGCAGCGCGTCCAGGCGATCGAAGAAGCCGTTCTGTTGCATGAACTGCAGGTAATAGAAGGCGGGGATGGCGAACGCCTTGCGCGACGGCACGCCCGTCGTGTTGGCCAGCACCGAATAGCCGGCCGCCTTGGCGCCGAAGGCCTTGATGGCGGTCTCGATGGCGTCGCGCAAAGGCACCGCGCCCTCCACCACGACGGCGCCGATGTCGCGCAGATCGGTCACGCTGGTGTCGATGACCGGCAGGGTGATGGCCGCCGGCTTGTGCGCCTCCCAGTAGGCATCGGCGTCGGCCGGGGTGGCTTCGACGACGGAGTACTCGGACGCGCCCACGGTCAGCGTCACCCACTTGCCGGCCAGCGCGCGCAGGGCCGGATCGGTGGTGGCGCCGCGCAGACCCATGTTCGGCGTCTTGCGGTTCTGGGCCAGGATGTTCACGTGCGACAGCGGCGTCTGGAAGTCCTGCGAGATCATCCCCGCCACCACCGAGATGTCGTTGGGCACCGTATCGATCACCACGATGTCGCGATAACCGAGGTAGGCGCTGGCCAGATCGTCGGCGTTGACGAACACCAGCTTGCCCACCGTCGAGCCCAGGTTCAGCGGCTGATAGTCAATCTTGGCGTAGATCTGATCCGTGGTGCTGATGGGCACCGCCGCCGTCAGCTTCTTGGCCTCGGTCGCCACCGCCTCCGACGTGGGATGAAAGGCCAGCGCCGGTCCAAAGTACGCCGCCTTGCGAACGGCGGTGAACAGCTTGGTGATCATCGCCGCCGACGCCGTGTCGTACGGGGCGACTTCCAAAACCCACATTCTGGGCCCTTCGTAATAAGTCACCGCGCCCAGAACAAAGCGGCGATCGGGCATGTAATATTGAGAGAGGTTGAACTCTGACAGTGACGGCACCAGCGGCAATCCGTTGCCGGATAAGTGGGTGGAGGCGAATTGATAGTGGATGCCGTACTTGACGCTGTTTTGAAAATAAAGGGCGTCACCGTCCAGTTGATCCAGGACCACTTTCACGGAGCGAGCGCCGGGGATGGTGGCGTCCAGCGGCTGCGAGGCCAGCCCGTCAAAATCGGCGCGACAGCCGATGGTCTTCAGGAAGTCGGGGGCATCGCCGCCGGGCGCCTGACAGGTGCCCTCGACGATCGCCGGCGCACCGGCGCTGCCGCTGGAACAGGCGGCCGAACCGGCGATCGCGCCGGCGACAAGCAGCAGCGACCACAACGAAACACGAACGCGCACGGCAATAAACAATCTCCGCACTGCTAACTTCCTCTCTCGCTCGCCTGGTCAACGGGGGGGACTCGGTTGACGCCAAGCTGTCACCAATTTGTTGCTGGCCCTGGAGCTTAACACGTGGGCGGACCAGGGCGTCGCCACCATTTCGCCGGGCGCCCTCGAATGCGCAGCCCTTTTATCCGTCTGACGATTTATCTATTCCATTCACCGGCAGGATTGATCCGGCTGGCAGGTCTTGCCCATCGGACAATCGCTGGTGTCGGTGCAGGAAATCAGCCCGGGGATGGTCACGTTCACCTGGGTGGTGGAGCTGACCTCCAGGCTGATGCGGCCGCCGGGGACGCTGGCCCAGCCAATGGCCACACGCGACAGCGTCACCGACGGAAATCCGGCCACGCCGAAGGAGATCAGCTTGGTGATGAGCGGCTCGGGGATCTCCAGCGCGCCGTCGTCGGGGACGTCGCACAGGATCTGACCGCGCGTGCCGCCGTGATGGCTGATGTCCACCTTGATCTGCATGTGCGTCAGCGCGGGCATTCCGGGCGCGGTCCAGGTCAGGGACAAGGACTTGCCTGACTCCAGTGGTATCGGTCCGGCGAAGGCCAGCGGCGCGATGCCGGTGCTCTTGATGGTGAAGGGGCCCAGCTTGCCGCCGGTGGCGTCCACCTCGATGGACGCCCCTTCGTCGGCGGGCGGGTAGGGCAGATCGCCGGTCGGCTGATAATTCACGCTCCTGGTCGCCGGCGAGCTCTGCGGGTTGATGACCAGGTCCGCGCTGCCGATCCCTTTGACGGTCACCGTCCCCACGTCCTGGGCGGCCGGATAGCCGACGCACTGGCCGCCGGCGACGCAGGCCAGACCGTTCGTGCAGGAGGGTGTGCAGAAAGGAACCCGCGGGGCCTGCAGCGTGCAGCCGCCGCCGCTGGCCACGTCGTCCCAGATGATCAGCTCCGGCTGAGGTCCGTCCTTCACGACGCCCAGGAAGGTGGTGTGCGCCGGGTCCTTGGTCTCGAGGTTGAGCAAGAAACTGCCCAGAACCGCGTCGCTGTTGCCGCTGCCACCGCTGCCGCCGCCCCCTGAACCGCCGCCGCTGCCGCCGCCACCGCTGTCGCCACCGCCACCGCCAGCGTCCTTGTCCGCCGCCGCCGGCCCCGAGCTCCCACCGCAGCCGAGTGCCCAGGTAACGAACAGCGCCAGAGCGATCGCTTTCATTCCGGCAAAATACCGCAAAACGCGCGCGCCCATCAGCCGGAGACCGACGCGCCACCGCCGGCGCTGTATTGCTGCCGGTGCAAGCGGGCGTAAAGGCCGTCCTTCGCCACCAGCTGCGCGTGCGTGCCGATCTGCACCAGGCGGCCTTTCTCCAAGACCGCGATGCGGTTGGCCTTGTGTACCGTCGACAGTCGGTGGGCGATGACGAAGGTGGTGCGGCCCTCCATCAGTTTTTCCAGCGCCGCCTGCACCGCCGCCTCGCTGGCGGAGTCCAGGGCGCTGGTGGCTTCGTCCAGGATCAGGATCCGCGGATTCTTGAGCAGCACGCGCGCGATGGCGATGCGCTGGCGCTCGCCGCCGGAGAACCGGTAGCCACGATCGCCAGCGATGGTGTCGTATCCCTGCGGCAGCGAGGCGATGAAGTCGTGAATCTGCGCGGCGCGCGCCGCCGCCGTGACCTCGTCGACGGTGGCGTCGGCGCGGCCATAACGCAGGTTGTCCAGGATCGACCCGTGAAAAAGAAAGCTCTCCTGGGTGACGATGCCGATGTGCGAACGCAGCGAGGCCAGGCGCAGCGTGCGAATGTCCTGTCCGTCCACCAGCACGGCACCGGCGGTGGGATCGGTCAGGCGCGGGATCAGCGCCACCAGCGTGCTCTTGCCGGCGCCCGACGGGCCCACCAGGGCCACGCATTCCCCGGGCGCCACCGCCAGGTCGATGTCATGCAGGACCGCCTCGTCCAGGCCGTGGGCGAAGGACACGCCCTTGAAGGTCACCGCGCCGGCGACGGAGGCCAGGGTGACGGCGTCGGGCGCGTCCTTGATGGCCGGGTCCAGATCCAGCACGGCGAAGATGCGATCGAAATAGGCGTACGACGTCACCACGTCGACGTGAACGCCGGCCAGGTCAGAGGCCGGGCCGTACAGCTTGCGCAGCAACGCCACGAACGCCACCACCGTGCCCAGGGCCAGCTGGCCGCGAATGATCAGATAGCCGCCGGCTCCATAGACCAGCACCGGTCCCAGGTCCTCCAGGTACTTCATCAGCATCTGGAACCAGCGGCCGACCAGGTTGTGGCGCAGCGACAGCGTCATCAGCTCGCCCGCCTTCTGCGCCAGTCGATCGGCTTCCTTGTCCTCGGCGCCGAAGACCTTGACCAGCAACGCGCCCGAGACCGACAGCGTCTCCATCAGGATGCCGGTCATCTCGGCCATGCGGGATTGCACGCCGCGTTTCAGTCGCTTGCGCTGCTCGCCCACGCGCCGCGTGGGCACCACGAAGGCCGGCAAGAGGCCGAAGGCCACCAGCCCCAGGCGCCAGTCCAGGCTGAAGATCACCGCGGTGGTGGTGGCCAGAACAATGGTGTTCTGAAGCAGCTTGACCAGGTTATCCTGCATCATCTGACCGACGCCTTGCACGTCGTTCAGGACGCGCGACACCACCTCCCCCGGTTGCGCGCTTGCAAAGTAGCCCAACGACTGCCGCTGTACGTGCTGGAACAACTGGACCCGCAGATCGAGGACAACCCGCTCGGCGATGAACGCCGCGAGGTATTTCTGCGCAACGCCCAGCAGCCCGGCCAGCAGCGGCGCCGCTGCCATGGCCCCGCACAGCACCAGCAAGGCCGTGGTGTGTCGCGCCGGGATGGCGTCGTCGACGACGCGCTTGAGCAGCAGCGGCGGCAGGGCGTTCAGCGCCGCGCCGCCCACGATGGCCAGCAGCACCAGCGTCGCCTGCCCGCGGTACGGCCGCAGCTGGGCCAGGATGCGTCGGGCGGTGGCGCGGTTCATGGCCGGCAGATCGCGGGGATCGATGTACGTCCGCTTGGACGAAGGCAACGCCGGCATCCTTTTCATACTACCCGCAAAAATTCCGTTTCCTCCGCCTAGGCAATTCGAGGAGTCATCATGGCGCTGTTTTCCGGCCGATTTTTCCCGACGCTGGCTCTGATCGCGACGCTGGCCTGGGCGCCAGCGCTGCGGGCGCAGAAGGACGGCGCGGGCATCAGCGCGGAGGCCCCGCCGGCGCCCGCCCAGCCGCAACCGGCGCCGGACCCGTCGCCAGCGCCGCCGCCCCTGGCGCCGCCGCCGCCTGATCTGGCCCCGAGCGCCGCCGCGCCCGCGCCCGCGCCTGTGGCCGCCCCCGAGCCGGACACCGGCGGCAAGAAAGGGAAGAAGCACAAGAAGGCGGTTGCCCCCGACCTGATCGCGCCCGACCCCGGCGAGGTGGAAGACGGCGACGCCGGCCCCGTGCCGGAGGCGCCCGGTCCCGACGACAGCGGCATGTCAGCCACCGGCGAGGATCCGTTCGGCAACGACGCGGTCGCGCGTTTTGACACGCGCATGCTGTTGCAGGTTCGTTATGGGCGGACCCAGGTCGATCCCGACAGCCTGGTGCGCGAAGGCGAGCTGGACGCCAATGGCCTGCCGTATTCGGCATCCGAGGCTGCCCACCAGGCGTTCTTTCAACGCCTCACCGCGCAGAAGGACGATGGCTTCACCTTGCATCGCGCCTTCCTGCGCTTCACGGCGCGCATGGGCAAGCACGTCAAGGCCAAGTTCCTGGTCGACTTTGCCGACATCTTTTACGACGACGCCGAAAAGTCGGTGAAGCTGGCGTACCTGGAGGCAGAGCCGGCCAAGCGCGTCCGCATCACCGCCGGGCTGTTCAAACGGACGTTCTCGTTGCTGGAGCTGTTGCCCATCGCCCGCTTTGAACTGGCCGACACCGGCCCCACCGACAATTTCATAAAGGACCTGGGCTGGGCGGGGCGCGACGTCGGCGTGATGGTCGAGGTCGACCCGCTGCCCAAGAAACACTGGCTGCGCCTGTACGTGGGCAGCTATTCGGGGGACAGCCTGGAAGGTTACGACGCCAAGCCGTGGAAGCTGCTGACCGCGCGCGCCGAGATCGAACCGATCAAGAAACACCTCCGCTTCGGCGCCGACGTGGCCTGGCGCCCGGCGACCACGCTCAGCTTCAAGTACAAGACTGATCCCACCGCCGCTACCCCGGTGCTGGACAAGGGCCTGGCCACCAGCGCCGACGTCACCGTCAACGCCGCCGGCCTGGAGGTGCGCGCCGAGGGGATCTACGGCGCGCGCACCGACATTCCCTTCCGGGGCGCCGCCACCCGTTTCCTGTCGACGTGGCTGATCGCTCGTTACCTGTTCCCGGTCGGGGCCGTGATGTTGATGCCCGCCCTGCGCGCCGAATGGCTGGACGCCGATGTCACCCACGCCGGCGGCGGTCGCTTTGTGGGCGGCGCGGCCCTGAACATCGGCTTTACCCGCAACGTCTGGCTGATGATGGACGTCTCGCGCCACAACGCCCAGGCCGGCGCTCCGGCGCTGAACCACGTGCCCAGCGCCGACGATCTGGTGCGCGGCCTGGACGCCGACTGGACCGCCTTCACGCTGCAGCTGCAGCTGGAGATCTGACGCCGCGGCCCGTCGCGCTCCCTTGCGTGGCCGCGAGCGCGCACGTTAGAAAGACCCGATGGCCGAGGGCTCGTTCCAAGCGGATGTGCTGATCGCCGGCGGCGGCCTGGCCGGGATCGTCACCGCGTACGAGCTGCTGGGCCACGGCAAGAAGGTCCTGCTTGTCGACAAGGACAAGGAGGAGAACTTCGGCGGGCTGGCCAAGGAGTCCTTTGGCGGGATCCATCTCATCGGGACCCCGCACCAGAAGCGCATGGGCATTCGCGACACGCCCGAGCTGGCCTACCGCGACTGGGAGAGCTATGCGCGGTTCGGCGCCGGCGACGAATGGCCGCGCCGCTGGGCCAGGTTCTATTGCGAGACCTCGGGCGAGAACATCTACGAGTTCACCGACCGCATGAAGATCCAGTTCCTGCCGGTGGTGAACTGGCCAGAGCGCGGCGTCTTCGGGCCCGGCAACAGCGTCCCCCGCTGGCACATCACCTGGGGCACGGGATTCGAGATCATCTTTCGCATACTGGCCGCGCTTGCGGCGCATCCCCGGCGCGAAGATCTACAGCTCTTGTTCGAGCACGAAGTCTCCGACGTCGAGCTGACCGGTGGGCGCGTCACGGGCCTGGTGGGGCGCAGCATGCGCGACGGCCGCGCCTTTGTCGCGCGGGGCGAGCACGTGGTGATCGCCTCGGGCGGCATCTGCGGCGGCGACCTCAGCAAGGTGCGCGCGAACTGGCTGAAGGAGTGGGGCGAGCCGCCCGAGATCCTGCTCAACGGGGCGCACATCTACGGCGACGGACTGCTGCATGACCGGGTGGCCGCCCACGGCGGCAACCTCACCCACCTCGACAAGCACTGGCACTACGCCGCCGGGATTCACCACCCCAAGAAGCGCAAACCGGCCGACGGCCTCAGCCTGGTCCCGCCGCGCTCGGCCCTGTGGCTGAACGCGCGCGGCGAGCGCATCGGTCCCTTGCCGCTGGTCGGCTATGCCGACACGCGTTTCCTGGTCGACGCCATCGTGCGCCAGCCGGGAAAATATTCCTGGCAGCTGATGAACTGGAAGATCGCCGCCAAGGAGCTGGCCGTGTCCGGATCCGATTACATGATGGCCTTTCGCAACAAGAGCAAGCTGCTGCTGCTGCGCCATCTGCTGTTCGGCAACCACGCGCTGGTGCGGCGCCTGGTCGAGGAGTGTCCCGACGACGTCGTGGTGGCCGGCACCCTGCCCGAGCTGGTCGACAAGATGAACGAGCGCAGCCTGTTCGGCCTGCGCGTCGACGGCGAGGCGGTGGCCCGGGCGGCCCGCGACTACGACGCCCAGATCGATCGCGGCCCGGCCTTTCACAACGACGATCAGCTGCGCCGGCTGGCCAACTTTCGCGACTATCGCGGAGACCGCATCCGGATCTGCAAGTACCAGAAGATCCTGGACAGAAAGGCGATGCCGCTCATCGCCATCCGCGAGTTCATCCTGTCGCGCAAGAGCCTGGGCGGCATCCAGACCGATCTGCAGTGCCGCGTGCTGAGGCCGGGCGGCGCGACCATGCCGGGGCTTTACGCCGTGGGCGAGGCGGCCGGCTTCGGCGGCGGCGGGATCCACGGAACGGGCTCGCTGGAGGGAACATTTCTTGGCGGCTGTATCCTCACCGGCCGCGTGGCCGGAAGAACCATTGCAGGAGCGTGACCCGATGAGCGTCGGCAAGGCGATCCACGTGAGCGGCAAGAAGAGCGGCGCCTGGCTGGTGCGGCACGCCCTGGAGCAGCTGCCCATCTCGCACACCTTTGGCATCCCCGGTGTCCACAACACCGAGCTTTACGACGAGCTGAACAAGTCAGAGCGCATTCACCCGGTGCTGGTCACGCACGAAGGGGGCGCCTCGTTCATCGCCGACGCCATCAGCCGCACGTCGCAAAAGGGCGAGATCGGCGTCCTGGTGATCGTCCCCGCCGCCGGCCTCACCCACGCCATGAGCGGCATCGGCGAGGCGTTTCTCGACGGGATTCCCATGCTCATCATCTCGGGCGGCACGCGCACCGACGTCCCGTTCGGCTATCAGCTGCACGAGCTGGATCAGCACAAGATCCTGGCCGGCCTCACCAAGGGCTCGTGGCTGGTCAAGGACCACCGGGAGATCGTCCCCACCATCTTCGAGGCGTACCACCGGGCGACCAGCGGGACGCCGGGCCCGGTCTTCGTCGAGATCCCCGTCAACGTGCAGCTGTTCCAGGGCGATGCTGACGACGTCCCGGATTTTCACCCGTCGCCGCCGGCGCCGGTCTCGCCCGCCGCCGACGGGCTGCTTGATCAGGCGGTGGAGCTGCTGGTGGCGGCCCGCGCGCCCGGGCTGTTCGTGGGCTGGGGGGCGGTCGACGTCGCCGCCGAGACGCAGCAGCTCGCCGACCTGCTGGGCGCGCCCGTCTCGACGACGTTGCAGGGGCTGAGCGCCTTTCCCGGGAATCACCCGCTGCACACCGGGATGGGCTTCTCGCGCGCGGCGGTGCCCGCCGCGGAGAACGCCTTCAAGGGCGGCGACTGCCTGCTGGCCATCGGCACCCGCTTCGGCGAGATCCCCACCGGCAGCTTCGGCTGCGTCGTGCCCGAGAACCTCATTCACATCGACATCAACGGCGAGGTGCTGGGCCGCAACTTCAAGCCCAAGGTTGCCATCGAAGGCGACGCCCGGACGGTGGTGCCGCGGTTGCTCGAGAAGGTGCGCGCGAAGCTGGCCGCCGGCGGTCTGGAAAACGCCAACGCCGCCCGCCGCAGCAAGGTGGTGGCCCAGATCGCCGCCGACAAGAAGGCCTACAAGAAAGAGTGGGCGGCGCACGTCAACGACCGGGTGAATCCTTCGCTGTTCTTCGACGCGCTTCGGGCCCGGCTGGCTCACCAGGACATCATGGTCGTCGACGACGGGAACCACACCTTCCTTGCCGCCGAGCTCTTCCCGGTGGGCGGGCCCCGTTCTTTTGTCTCGCCCACGGATTTCAACTGCATGGGCTACTGCGTGCCGGCCGCCATTGGCGCCAAGCTGGTCAACCCCCAGCGTCAGGTGGTGGGCATCGTGGGCGACGGCGCCTTCCTGATGACCGGCCTCGAGATCCTCACCGCCACCACCGAGGGCGCGGGCGTGGCCTACTTCATCTTTTCCGACGGCGAGCTGTCGCAGATCTCGCAGGGGCAGCAGATCCCCTACAACCGCAAGACCTGCACCATCGTCGGCACCGTGCGCCTGGAGGGCATCGCCACCGCCACCGGCGCCCGCTACATCGCCCTGGAAAGCAACGCACGCATCGCCGCCGCCATCGACGAGGCGCTGGCCGTCGCCAGATCCGGACAGCCGGTGATCGTGGACGTGCGCATCGACTATTCCAAGCGGACCCGTTTCACCCAGGGCGTCGTCAAGACCGTCCTCAAGCGTTTCCCGCTGGGGGAAAAGTTCCGCTTCATCGGCCGCGCCGTCGTCCGCAAGGTCACCGGCTGAGCCTCGCACCGCGCGGTGGGCGCTGCTCACAGCAGATAGCGGACGTCGTAGGTCGGCGTCGGGTAGGCGAAGATGGTTCGCTTCAGCGCGCTGGCTGGCAGGTCGTGGCGGATGGCCAGGGCGAAGGCGTTGATCACTTCCTCGGCGGCGGTGCCCAGCAGGTGTGCGCCGACGACTCGGTCGTTTTTCTCGTCGACCAGGATCTTCGCGGCGCCCACCGCTTCGCCGACGCGCCGGTTGGTGTACCAGGTCGAGGTGTCGTGCTGCCTGACGCCCAGGGCGATCCCTTGCTCGCGCGCGGCCTTCTCCTGCAGTCCCACCGCTGTCAGCGGCGGCACGGTGAAGACCACGGTGGGGATGCCCCGATAGTCGGGCTTCTCGGTGTTGCCGCCCAGCAGGTTGGTGGCCACGACCTCCCCTTCGTGCGTGGCCACCGACGACAGGGGCAGACCGCTGGCCGCGGCGTCGCCGGCGGCATAGACGGCGGGATTGGAGACGCTTTGCAGGTACTCATTCACGGAGACGCCGCGCGCTTCGCGGGTGACGCCGGCGATGCCCAGGTTCAGCTCGTCAATGTCAGGAACGCGGCCGGCGCCGTGCACCACCAGATCGGTCTCGAAGCTCCGCGGTGAACCTCCCGACGCTGCCTCGATCTCGACCCGCAGGCCGGTGTCGGTGCGAGAGATCGCCTTGACCGTACTTCCCAGCACGACGTCCATCCCCATTGAACGCGAGTAATCAACCAGGCGGTCGACCAGATCGGGGTCGAAGCCGCCCAGCGGGCGGGCACCGCGGTGGACCATCACCACGTCGGCGCCGGCCCGCGCGCTGAGGTGGGCAAACTCGAAGGAGATGTACCCGCCGCCGATGAACAGCACGCGGCGGGGCAGGGCCTCCAGCTCCAGAAACTGGTCGCTGGTGATGACGTGCTCCTGGCCGGGGATGCCCAGGTCCACCGGGACGGCGCCGCTGGCGATGACCACGAACCGGCCGACCAGGATTCGATCACCGACGCTGATGGCGCTGCGATCGATGAACCGGGCCCGGCCGTGAAAAGTCTCGATCCCCAGCTTGGCGAACCGGTGCTCGCTGCTTTCCGGGACGGGATCGGTGAACGTTCGTTTGAAGCGCATCAGCTCGGGCCAGTCGATCCGCACCTCGGCGCTGCGGACGCCCTTGCCGGCCATGCGCCAGCCCCAGTCGACCAGCTCGGCGGCGCCGACCAGGACCTTCTTGGGATCGCAGCCGCGCAGGGCGCAGGTCCCCCCGAACGGGCGGGCGTCGATGATGGCCACGCGCCAGCCGGCGGCACGACAGCGGGTGGCGACCGACGACGCTGCTGAACCGGTGCCGATGACGACGACGTCGTGTGTCTGCATTGGTCGCGATGCTCCTGGCGAAAGCCTGGGTTGTGTCAGACCGACGGCGCGGTGTCATCCCTGATTGTGGGCGCGCCCGGTGGCGTCCCACGCACGGCCGTGGTATATCGATAAACCCAATGTCGAGCGTGAAACGCCAGGCGCTCATGGCGCTGCCGCTCGTCGCCTTTGTTGTGGCCTGCGCCGGTCCGTCGGCGACCGCGCCCGCGGGCAGCGGCGGCTCCAGTGGTTCGGGTGGCGGCCCCGCGACGGGGGGGCAGTCCGGCAGCGGTGACCACGACGGCGGCGGCACCGGCGATACGTCGCCCGCGGCTGGGTCGGGAGGGCAGGTTGGCGGTGGTGACGCGGCCGGTGGTCAGGCGGGGACGGGGACCGTGGCCGACGGCGCGGCGGGGGCCGACGCCGGCGACGCCGGCTATGTCGGCGCCGACAAGCTGACCTGCCGCCCGGGCGTCGACGGCAATGGCAAGCACGACCTGCCCGCCGGCAATCCGCCCGAATGGACGCTGAAGGCCGGCGTCGTCGCCGGAAAGCTGACCGCCAGCGCCAGCTTCGCCAGCAAGATCTACGGCCAGCATTTCCCCTATCGGATCTACAGCTCCGCCAATTACGTGCAGGGCAAGCCGGCCATCTTCATGACCTTCGGCGACGGGCTCAGCCAGTACCTGGGTGGGTTTCACACGGCGACGGTGATCGACAACCTGGTCGCCGCCGGCGAGATGCCCCCGACCGTGGTGCTGTTCATCGATCCTCCCTCCGACGGCGATCGCGTCAAGACGTACGATCCGCCCACGCCCAAGTACGCCCAGTTTCTGATGGAGGAGATCATCCCTGCCGTGATCAGCCCGGCCTACAGCGTCTCGAAAGATCCCGACGCCTGGGCCACCGGCGGCTACAGCGCCAGCGGCGAGCAGGGGTTCACCGTGGTGTGGAACCGCCCCGACAACTTTCACAAGTTCATCGGCCACAACACCAGCTTTGGCGCCTCCATCGATTACAACCACTGGATCTGGGCCGACGAGATCATGAAGGCGCCCATGCGCCAGCTGCGCGTCAGCCTGGTCACGTCGACCAACGATCTGGCCGACCAGCGCGGGAAATGGCTCGAGATCAACACCAACGTGGCCAGCGCGCTGGCCGCCAAGGGCAACGACTGGCGCCTGATGATCGGCGCCGGCCCTCACTCTCCGCCCACTGATTCTCAGCGCGATTTTCCGAACGCGCTGCGCTGGATGTGGCGGGGCTGCTCGTTCTGACGTTCGTCGGGCCGGTGCCCTAGTCGGTGGCGCCGGCGAAGGTGATTCCCAGACCCCGCGCCGTGGCCAGCAGCGGATGATCGGCGGGCACCAGGCGCGGCGATGAGATCCCATCGCCGATGGGGACAAGTTCGATCTGTCCGTGGCGCCAGGCCACCATCTGGCCGGTCTGGCCGTCAGCGATCGCCTGCACAGCGGCCGCGCCGTAGGCAGTGGCCAGCACGCGATCGGACGCCGTGGGCGAGCCGCCCCGCTGCAGGTGACCCAGCACCACGGCGCGCGCTTCGCGGCCGGTCAGGACCTCCAGCTCGGCGGCCACCTCCTGGGCGATGCTGGACCGCCGGGAACGGCCGCCGACGCGGCCGCCCATGGTAGACGTCGACGTCGACGTGGACGTCGACGTCGACATCGACGACTCTGGCGCCTGGCCACCGAAGGGCACCGCTCCTTCCGCCACCACCACGATGGAGAACAGCTTGCCGGCGGCGGCCCGCGCGGCGATCCGGGTGGCGGCCTTCTCCAGCATGAAGGGGAGCTCGGGGATCAGAATGACATCGGCGCCCCCGGCGATTCCGGCATAAAGCGCGATCCAACCTGCGTCGCGGCCCATCACCTCGACGACGATGACCCGGCCGTGACTCTCCGCGGTGGTGTGAAGGCGATCGATCGCCTCGGTGGCGAAGCTGACCGCGGTGTCGAAGCCGAAGGTGCTGTCGGTGCCCGCCAGATCGTTGTCGATGGTCTTGGGCACGCCCACGATGGCGACACCACGCCGGATCAGCTCGCGGGCGATCCGGTGTGAGCCGTCGCCGCCCACCATGATGACGGCGTCCAGCTCCAGACGCCCGATCGTGGCGACCGTCCGCTGGAAGACCTGATCAAGCGGCGTTCCCGCCATCGATTCGCCCGATCCGCCGTCCAGCTTGAAATGGCCGCGGTTGGTGCACCCCAGCACCGAGCCCCCGCGCGGAAGCAGGCCAGAGACACCCTCCAGCGTCAGCGGCCTGATCCGCGGCTCGCCCACCAGGCCTTCAAAGCCGTCGGCGATGCCGACCACCTCCCAGCGGTGTCGGATCACCGCGGTCTTCACCACCGATCGGATGACCGCGTTGAGGCCGGGGGCATCACCGCCAGAGGTAAGAACACCGATGCGACGAATCGTGGGCTGCATGGGCAGACGCATTGCAACCCGGTGACCAATCAAGGCACCGCGCGATGGCGCTGGCGAAGAGACCGATCTGCGCAAGTCATTCGCCGGTGCACCTGCCGTTCCGCAGAATCTGCGCAGCCCGCGCGCGTCTTGGCCCAAAAGCGACAGGCACGCTGGTTGCACCGGACAGGCGAAGGGAAACGAACCCGGCGAGGAAGATGATGACACCAGCGACCGACCGCACCCAGACAAACGCCGCCGTGCAACTGCGCCTGAACGTGGCGCGCGAGATCGTCACGTCGATCCCGACGCTGACCGTTTCGGGGCAGCAGTTCGCCATTCAGAAAGTCGTCACGCTGTTCGACGACAACGTGCGCGGCCACGTCGCCACCGTGCTGCGCCACCGTCGCGGCAACGCTTCGGGTTGCATCGAGCAACTGATGCGCGAGGTGGCGCGCAGCGTGCCTGACATCGAAACCTTCCGTCGCACAGCCGAGTTCCTGATGGACGCGCTGACCACCGCCTAGGCGCGGTGTGAGGCGAAACGCCGGTACCCACAGACAGAGAGGAGAAGTGAAATGATCGGACAACTCTTCAGCGGAATCGCCAGTGCGTGGCTCTTGACCTCGGTTCTTCTGTGGAACCACGGGCCGGCGCAGCTCATCAATGCGTTGGTGGTCGGGACGGTGGCGCTGCTGGCGTTGCCGGCCAGCTATTTCTATCCAAAGCTGAGATTCGTGATCGCCGGCGCCGCCTACTGGCTGTTCGCCTCGTCGCTGACGGTCTTCTTCATGACCGATTCAGTCCTGACGGCGGGCAACCATATCGCCACCAGCGTGGTGATGCTGGTCAGCGCGATCGGTCCCTTCAGCGGCATCACCGTCATTCCGGCGCCGCAGCAGGCGCCCGCCGCCGTGGCGCCTCCGCAACAACAACAACTGTCGAGGGCGGCGTGACGGCAGTCCGGGAAGCGCAATAGGCTTCCTGGACAATGGAAGGTTTGGTAGCGTCGGCGCGCATATGTCGCTGGCGGCAGTTCCAGAACCGGGGTTCATCCTTGTCGTCGACGACAACGTCGCCCTGGCGGAGAACATCGCCGAGATTCTGACCGAGGCTGGACATCCGGCCATCGTGGCCGTCTCGGCGGAGGCAGCCCTGGAGCGCATTCGCCAGGGGGGCGTGATCGCCGCGGTGACCGACTATCGACTCCCGGGGCTGTCCGGCGCCGAGTTCATCGCGGCCTTGCGCCGCGAGGGTATCGTCATTCCGGTCGTCGTGATGAGCGCGTACACCGACGCGGCGGTGGTCGAGCGCGCCGAGCTGTCGGGCGCGCTGGACGTGATGCCCAAGCCGGTCGACATCGCGCGGCTGATGCGCATGGTGGCGATCTTTGGCGGCCGGGCCGACGTGCTGGTGGTCGACGACAACCAGGCCCTGGCGGAGAACCTGGCGGAGGCGTTCCGATCCATAGGGCTGACACCGGTGGTCGGCCTCTCGGCGCGGCAGGCCCTGAGCCCCGGCATGCGTCCCAGGGCGGCGCTGATCGATTTCAGGCTGCCGGACAGCAACGGCCTGGAACTGGCCAAGCGACTGCGCGCGCGCGATCCGTCGATCCAGATCCGCCTGGTCAGCGCCTACCTGGACGAGTTCTTGAGCGCGGCGGCGCAAGCCCTGCCGGACGTGCAGTGCCTGAAGAAGCCCGTCGATCTGGACGAGGTGCTGCGCTGGGCCGAGGCCGCCGTCACCGGGTCGCGTGCCTAGCGATCTGCGCATAAATTGCGTCTGAGCCGGGCCCTCGCGAACAAGTTGCGGCCGCACCGGCGCTGTCCCGAGTAAAGGCCTGATTTTGCGGCAGACCGACTTGGGCGCATGATTTGCACTCAGGTTGTCCCGAGTCTCAACCCGGGGAGTTTGGAATCGTGGAAAACAAAGCCCGCATTCTGGTGGTCGATGATGAAGCCAACGCGCGCGCCGCGCTGGTCGAGCTGTTGCGCGACGAGGGGTACCTGGTGGAATCGGCGGCCGACGGGTTCAAGGCGCTGGGCAAGCTGGAAGAGTTCGCGCCCGATCTGGTGCTGACCGACCTGAAGATGCCGGGGATGGACGGCATCGAGCTGCTGGGCAAGGTGCACCAGCACGATCCCGACGTGGTGGTGGTGGTGATGACGGCGTTCGGCGCCGTCGAGACGGCGGTGGGCGCCATGCGGGCCGGGGCCAGCGACTATCTCACCAAGCCGGTCAACGTCACCGAGCTGTCGCTGGTGGTCAAGCGCGAGGTCGCGCAGCGCCGCCTGCGGGCCGAGGCGGGCCAGCTGCGCGAGCGTCTGGCGGAGCGTTATCGGTTTGACAACATCATCGGCAACGCGGCCCCCATGCAGGAGGTCTTCAAGACGGTGGCGCAGGTGGCGTCGTCGCGGGCCAGCGTCTTGCTCAGCGGTGAATCCGGCACCGGCAAGGAGCTGATCGCGGCGGCCATTCATCAAAGGAGCGGGCGCGCCAAGGGGCCGTTCATCAAGCTGCACTGCGCGGCGCTGGCGGAGTCGCTGCTGGAGAGCGAGCTGTTCGGTCACGAGCGCGGCTCGTTCACCGGCGCGGCGGGGCGGCGCGACGGCCGGTTCATGCAGGCCAACGGCGGCACGCTGTTCCTGGATGAGATCGGGGAGATCTCGCCGGCCATCCAGGTCAAGCTGCTGCGCTTTCTGCAAGAGCACGAGTTCGAGCGGGTGGGCGGCAACGAGACCATCAAGGTCGACGTGCGGGTCATCGCCGCCACCAACCGCGATCTGCGCCAGATGGTGGCCGACGGCAAGTTCCGCGAGGATCTCTATTACCGGCTGAACGTCATCAACATCGTCATGCCAGCGCTGCGCGACCGTCCATCGGACGTGCCGGTGCTGGCGGCGCACTTCTTGAGCAAGTTTGCCGCCGAGAACGGCAAGCCGGTCAGCGGGTTTTCCAGCGACGCCCTGACCCGCCTGACCGGTTACGCCTGGCCGG
>DATLVT010000574.1:0-8039 GCA_035577105.1 Polyangia bacterium | reverse complement strand
CGTCTGGACCACCGACAAGGACGGGATGATTCTGGATCTGCTGGCCGCCGAGATCACCGCCCGCGAGGGCAAGGATCCCGGCCAGCTTTATCGCCGTCTGACCGAACGTTTCGGCGATCCTGTGTACGAGCGCAAGGACGCGCCCGCCACGCCCAGGCAAAAGAGCATCCTCAAGAAGCTGTCCCCCGAGCAGGTGACGGCGACGTCGCTGGCCGGCGAACCGATCGTCGCCAAGCTGACCCGGGCGCCGGGAAATGGCGCGCCCCTGGGGGGCCTCAAGGTGACCACGGAGAACGGCTGGTTTGCCGCCCGTCCATCGGGGACCGAGGACGTCTACAAGATCTACGCGGAGAGCTTCAAGGGCAGCGCGCACCTGACCCAGATTCAGGAAGAGGCCCAGGCCATCGTCAGCGCCACGCTGGCCGCCGCTGGCTAGCGCGCAGCGCACCAGACCGCTTCGCTGCCGCTGCCCCCCTGCCGTCGCGCCAGTGCCGCCCACACTGTCGCACTGCCGCTCCCCACCTTCAGCCCGGAAGGTCTTCCGTCGATGACGTAGGCCTGGACGGAAGGGGAGCTCCGCTTTGAGTCAGTGCATCGCAACTTTGGGACGCCTCCGGAGGTCTGTCGGGCGGCGTCTGATTGTCCTGTCCTGTCTGCTGGTTGGTGGCTCGGCCGTCGGTTGCGCCGGCGCCGGCGAACATGCGCCGCTGTTTGGCAGCGGTGGCGTTCATGGGGACGCCGCTGATGACCATCTGGTGATGGCGACGGTCGACGTCGCCGCCGACAACGCGGCGGCGCTGACGATCGTGGGCGGCCTGTGTGCGCGCAGCGCGGACTGCGCCAGCGGATTCTGCGTGGAAGGTGTCTGCTGCAGCAGCGCCTGCCAGGGACCGTGCTTGACCTGCGCCGCGCCAGGCAACGTCGGCCAGTGCCAGCCCGCCGAGGTGGGTAGCGACCCGCGCAATGACTGTCCGGACGACGGCATTCTGTCCTGCGGTCGCGACGGTTTCTGCGACGGCGCGGGCGGATGTCGCCGCTATCCGGCGGGTGCTGTCTGCCGTGAGGCGACCTGTTCGGCGTCATCGCTGACCACCGCGGCGCTGTGCGACGGCGCGGGAAAATGCGTGATTGCCGCCCAGCAGTCCTGTTCTCCCTTTCTTTGCGGCGACAACGCCGCTTGCAAGACCACCTGTGCGTCGGACGCCGACTGCCTGACGCCGGCCAGCTGCCAGGGGGGCACCTGCGGCCGCAAGCCGCCGGGAAGCGCCTGCGGGTCGGCCGGGCAATGTGCCTCGAACATCTGCGCGCAGGGCGTCTGCTGCGCCACCGCGTGCGACGGCGTCTGCCGGTCGTGCGCCCTGGCCAGCGCGCGCGGCTCCTGCACGAATATCCCCGCCAGCCAGCAAGCCCTGGGCACCTGCGCGGCGCCTTCCATCTGTTCCTCCGGGGACTGCGGTGGGCTCCGGGCCGAGTATTTCAGGGCAGTGGACATGACCAGCAGCGCCTTCGTCCGCACCGATCCCAATGTCGATTTCGATTGGGGACAGTCCTCTCCTGACCCGGCGATCGCGATCGATAACTGGTCGGTGCGTTGGACCGGGACCGTGACCGCGCGCTATTCCGAGACCTATACGTTCTTCACAAGATCGGACGACGGGGTTCGTCTTTTCATCGCTGGCCAGAGCGTGATCGATGATTGGACCGAACACTCCGCCCTTGATAGGTCCGGGACCATCGCCCTCAAGGCCGGGCAGCCGGTCGGCATCCGCCTGGAATTCTTCGACGCGGGGGGCGCCGCTCTGGTGTCGCTGTCCTGGTCCAGCGCCAGCGAACCGAAGGCCATCGTCCCCACGTCGCAACTGCGGCCCTGAGGGTCTGCCTGCTGGCGCTGCGCTGCTAGGGCGCGGCGCAGCCCGGTGTGCCGACCTGCAGGCGATCGCTGACGCCGACGCAGTTCAGCGCCGGATCGTCGTTGCTCCCCGCGACCACCGTCCCGCACGGGAAAGAGCGGGTCGCCGCGTCCCACAGCCGCGAATCGGTCAGCAGACCGTTCTGATATCGCCCGACGACGTTGGCGCCGACGCTGCGCCCGCCCAGACCCATCCCCCGCAGCGGGCTTTGCGCCGGCAGATAAACCAGGCAAGCGCCCAGGTTCGGATCGACGGTCAGCCGCGCGGTGACGTGGGTGTCGTCGGGGACGAAGACCGGACCGTTACCGCCGACGCCTGCACAGTGATCGAACGACCACTGGTCTTCGCCGGTCGACTGGAATCCCGCCTGCGTGAATCCCACCGCCAGCGAATTCAGCGTCGATGACGTGGCGGCCACGCCGGCGTTCTGCGGATCGCGACCCAGGCGCACCGCGGTCATGGCCCTGATGGCGGTGAATTGACTGATGCGGGTTCCCACCGCGCCCACCGACTGGACACCGACCGCGCCACCGACCACGACGTCGTCCACCAGTTCAGTCCCCGCCACCAGCCGGGCCCGGTCCAGGCAAGGCGACTGACCCAGGCAACGGCTGTCCAGGTAGAAACCGCTGCTGTTCGGCTGCAGGACGACATTCCCCAGCAAGCGGTTGCCGTCGATGGGATCATCCGACGGGGGCGGCTGGTCCGACGGCAAACCGGAATATCGACCGACGACACCAAAGCCAATGCCAACGCCCTCGACGATGTTGTTCTCGGCGATGGAGAAGCGGGTCTCCTCCAGGAAAAAACCAAAATCACCCCGCGTGGGATCCTCGGAGACATACCCGGTCGGCAGATCGACCGCGCCGCTGCCGTTGACGTAATTGCGGCGAAAGACCACGGCCGTCGACCGCGCCGTCTCGAAGGCGTTGTGGTGGAAATCGTAAAGCTCGCACTCCTCCACCAGGATGTCGGAGGAACCGTCGCCGATGCGCAGGCCGTGGGCGTGGCGATACCGATTGGGGTGGCGCCCCAGCAGCCGGTGCAGAACGATGTCGTGGCTGTCCGGGCCGACGACGAAGATCGATCCGGCGTCGGCGCTGCTGGGCGCGTCCGGGAAGTCGCCTGATTCAGCCCGCAACCCGTCGATCACCCAGTGCTGGCACCCGGCGATGAAAAACGGCGGCCCGCCGTCGTCGCCAAGCAACAGCGCCGCTCGTTCGTGGTCGGCGCGCATGACGATGGGGGCCTGGGCCGTGCCGTTCTCGGCGTCCGCGTCACAGGTGATCGCGGGATAGCCGGTGGTGCTGCGCTGGTACACGCCGTCCAGCAGCACCAGCGATGAACCGGGGCGCAGGGCGGGCAACGCGCGCCGGAACGTCTTCCAGGGGTGCGTGCGCGTTCCCGGGTTTCCGTCGTCGCCGTCCGGAGAGAGAAAGAAGGCGAGGGCGTCATCGCTGCCGATCGAAATCTGATCGCTGCCGCTGCAACCAGAAAGACTGCCGACGCCGGCGCCGTGGCCGACAGCCAGCCCCAGTCCCAGGGCGGCGACCAGCACGGACCGCCCGGTCGCCGCTCGCCAAGGACCGCGGCGCCGCCGGCTGCGGGTTCTGCCAATCACCGCGCCGGTTCTGTCAGACACGACGAACTGAGGCGCGACGACAGGGGCGAGCTTGGATGCTGCTCCATGAATCGGCGCGCGGCGGTTGCTGCGGCGCCGTCCCCCGTCTGGCAGCGGGCGATGATCCGGGTGGCTGCTGTCTCCTCGCGCAGAGCGCCCCCCGGGAAACGCCGGTCGTAATCGTCAAGCAGGGCCAACCCTCGCGCGACGTCGCCCGCTCGCAAGGCGGCGTTCGCCCCTGCCAGCAGCGCCGTCTCCGCCCGAAGGCTGTCGCCGGGAGGCGGAGCCGCCAGGCTGCGCCCCGACGCCTTTGCATGGGCCAGAGCGCGCGTCGCTCGGTGGGTCCGCCACGCTGGTCTGACGGGCGGCGTCGCTGCCGATGAACGCTCGGCCGCAGGCGCTTCGAACGCTGATGGTGCCGCCGCCGCAGGGGCCGCCGCCGGAGCCGTGAGGGCCGCCGGCCGCGCTGCCTCCGGGGCTTGGTGCGCGACATGCCACCAGACGCCGCCGCCCACGCCGCCCGCCACCACCAGCACCGCCGACAGGACGATCTTGAACACCGGAACGGCCGCCGCCGCCGCCGCCGCGCTGGTTGAAACCGCACCCGCCGCGCCGGCTGCCGCGATACGGGCCGCCACCGCTCGTCGGGCGCGGGCCCGGGCCGCCGCGGTCGGGTTGTCCAGATGGCGACCGGCATCCATCACGGCGCGCGCCTCATCGCTCAGCTCGATCATGAGGCCCTGGCCTTCGCCGGACGGGGCGTGGACGCCTGGTAGCGAGCCACCGCTTCGTTGAACGCGGCGCGCGCCGCCCGCAAGCGAGAGTAGGCGGTGTTGAGATTGATGCCCAGCGACTGGGCCGCCTCGGGCACCGACATCTGTTCAAGGTCGACCGAGACCAGCATGTCCCGCTTGTCGTCGTCGATCTCGCAGAGCAGCCGGTGCAACATGGCGCGCGCTTCGCGTTTCGCCACCAGCTCCAGCGGGCCATCGCCGTTGCTGTCCGGCAGCGATTCCAGGGGCACCGGCGCCAGATCGGAGATCCGATCTCGCCGCCGCTGCAGCGATCGCCGGTGCGTGGCCGCCACCCGCAGCACGATTCCGAACAGCCAGGTCTTCATCTGCGACCGCTCTTCGAAATCTTGCAGCCGCCGGTGCACGACCAGGAAGACGTCCTGAACGGCGTCGTCAATGGACGACTCCTGGACGCCCAGGCGCCGCAAATTACGCCAGACAAAGTCCATGTGCGCGACGCAAACCTCCTCGACCCCCTCCCGCCCGGGAGCGATCGCCTCGACCACTTTTCTAATCGGCACGGCCGCCATCTTGCCAACGATGTGCGGCGGCCCCAATAGCCCGCCGCATCGTTGTACCGCAAAGACCTGAGTGGCCACGCGAAGCGTCTTCCGTGTGCACAGGAAGGAAAATTCTAGCGCGCTTTCTGGTCACCGTGACGGGTTCCCTTTGTCAACGAGCACGATTTCAAAGAGTTATCCCCGCCGACAGGACCGCGCCCCAGCTGATCCCCGGCACCCTGAAAACCGCGCCCACGTTGGTCAGCGCGAAGGTGGGGCGATAGGGGCGGGCGGCCGTGCCCAGATCCAGGGCCAGTTCGATCCGCCGGGCGACTGGAAAAACCAGCAGGCCAGCCAGCGTGGCGGCCCCCATGGTGCCGCTGCCCGAGGCGGGGGCGGTGACCCCGAACCCGTGGGCCGTGACGCGTTCGAGCTCGGCACCGCCGCACAATCGCGGGATCACCCGGCCCTCCGTCAGATCGCGACAGAGACGGGCGCCCGCGGCCAGCAACCGGAAATCGCCGCCCGCCGCCGGTCGCTGGGCCGTGCTTTGTTGCTGCTGCTGGGTGGCGTAAGCCGACAGCTCGGCGCGCCAGGGAG
Organism: Polyangia bacterium; assembly: GCA_035577105.1. Lineage (GTDB taxonomy): Bacteria > Myxococcota_A > Polyangia > Fen-1088 > Fen-1088 > DATKEU01. The sequence continues at coordinate 2,614 of DATLVT010000574.1, read as the reverse complement.
CAACGCCGACCCCGGCCGCGACGCCGCCGGTCAGGGCCGCCTGCGGCAAGAGGCCCACGGTCAAACCGCCGAACGCGCGCGCCAGCGGACGTGGCGATGGCGACCAGCGCGCCGTCGCCGACGACTCCACCGACGACGAGGCCTCGACCGTCTGCGCGATCTTCGCTGACGAAACGCTCGCCGTCGGCGTCAGGTCGGCCGGCGGCTGTTGAGAGGGCGCGGACGGCGGTGCCGCGGCGGGCGGGGCGGGTAGAGCTCGAGGAAGCCCCGCCGGTCCTGGTGTCGACTCCCCCGTCGGCGCGGGCGGCGCCCATCTGGGGGGACTGGCCGCACCGGGCGGGTTCGGCGGGTTCGGCGCGCTGGGGTCAATGGTCAGCGCCAGGATCAGCGCCGCCGCCGACGCCACCGTCCAGCACGAATCGCCCTCCAGGCTGCGCAGCCCGGGAACGCCGTCCAGCCTGGTCTCCAGGTTGGCGACCCAGCTGTCGCTGGGCGTGCGCCGAACCGTGACGGTGGCATCCAGATGTTTTCTGGTTGGCTGACGACGCACGCCGCCCAGCAACCGCGCGAACTGCGCCTCGACGTCGCCGGCGGTGGGGCAGGCGGCGGGCGCCCGCCAGGTCAGCGACAGTTCGGGAGCAAGCGGATCGGCGAAGGCCGGCACTCCATCGATGCCCGCAGACACCAGGGCCGCCGCCAGAACCGCCACCGGTGCGCGCCCCGGCAGCGCCCGCAAGATCCCTGACACCCGGTGATGATAGTCGGCCGCTCGATGCACGCAATCGCGACCGCGGGCGCCGGCCGGCAATCAGTTGTCCGGCGGCGCTGTCCGGTCGATCCTCGCTCAATTCGGGGCGACGCCGTTGACCGTGACGCGCGTGTAGTTGACCGCCTTCACGTTGGCGAGGGAGCTGGTCGTTTGCACGATATTGGTGAACGCCGCGTCCGACAGGTTGACCGGCCCGATCTGACTGGCCGGCAGGCCTTGCAGGTCCAGCACGCGCGCGGCGCCATCCACGGTGACGTGGCTCAAGGTCACGTCGCCGAAGGTCGGTGGGAAGTCTCCGGTGGTGACGCCGATATAAGTCATGGTCGCGCTCATGAACGTCCCCCGCAGCTTCGTGGCGACCAGCGTGTCCAGGTTGATGTCTCGCACCGTCCCTCCACGCGTCGGCGTCGCCTTGAGAAACAGCGCCTGGTCGATGCCCGTTCCCATTGTCCCCAGGTCATAGCCAAAGATGCTTTGCACGCCGCCCGTCTCTTCGCTGCCCACGGCCAGCAGGCCGCCCGCGCCCTGACAGCGCGCATGAATCAGCACGACGTTCTTGGTCGGCTTGTTGATGCGGCGGCCGTCGTTGTCGCGACCCGACTTCAGCGCGATGCAATCCGCTCCGGCGACGAAGGTGCCGTTCTGCAGGACGACGTTGTCGCTGGATTCAATGACCAGGGCGCTGGCTTCCGACGCCGTGCTGTTCGTGGAGACGTCCCGCAAGGTGACGTTCGATGACAGCGTGGGGTGGATCTGCCAGAAAGGACCGCCCTTGACCGTGATCCCTTGAATCAAGATGTCGTGACTTTGATAAGGCATCAGGAACGACGTTCTCAGGCGGGTGTCGGCGGGCAAGATCCGATCCTTGACCGGTGTTCCGCTGTCGCCCCAGCCCACCAGCGTGGTGAAGGCGGCCGCGTCTGTGCGGTTCCATGACGTCGTCTGCGACGCGTCCAGCGTTCCCTCTCCCGTGACCGCGATGTTGCTCTGCTGATAGGCGTAGATCATGGGCGACCGGTTCATCAGCTCGATGCCCTGATAGCGGGTCAGCACCAGCGGGTACTTGGTCTCGTCGCCCCCGAAAAGGACGGTGGCGCCGGCGTCGACGTGCAGATCGATCTTGTTCTGCAGCGCGATCGCCCCGGTCACCCACTGTCCGGCGGGGACCACGACGTGCCCGCCACCGGCCTGGGCGCAAGCGTCGATGGCGGCCGCGAACGCCGCCGTGTTGTCGGTGGTGCCGTCTCCTTTGCCGCCGTAGTCAGTCACGGCACAGGTCTTTGCCGGAAACACGGGCGGCTTGACGGCCGCCACGATGGCGCTGGCTGCTGGCCACGGCAGCGCCGGCAGCAGACTCGCGGCGTCGGTGCCACCGCTCTCAACGCCGCCACCGGAATCCGGCGTCGTCGGCGTCGTTGTCCGCAAGTCAGGAAGGCTGCTGCTAGCATCGGACGGCCCGGCGTCCAGCGTGTCGCCGCTCGGCATGGGCGTGGGGGGCGGTGTCGGTGTCGACGTGGGAGCGGTGTCGTCGGGCCCGGCGACGTCGCCAGCGTCGGCAGGCCCTGCGTCGCCACCAGCCCCAGCGCCGATCGAGACGTTCAGCTGACCTCTCTCTGCGCCGCACGCGGAAACCAGAACCACACCAAGCCCCAGCAAGCCGACTGACCAACGCCAGAGCTTTCCCCTGGCCCGTTCCGGCGACCGGGCCTTGCGTCCTTGCCGACCTGGCCACATCGGACGCATCACAAGCGCATCAATATCACAATCCGCGGACCTTCCGGGTGCGGTTCAGCGCGTATTTTTGCGGAATTTCCCCGATCTTTTACCGGTCCGGCCCGTTGCGGT
>DATLVT010000573.1:0-4001 GCA_035577105.1 Polyangia bacterium | reverse complement strand
AGCAACGCCTGTGGCTCCTCAAGGTTTGGCAGCGAACAGGTCTCCAGCGCCTCCGGACTGGCCTCTACCAGATACCCCTTCCCGACCCGATTGCGTGGATAGGCGTAAAGACCGAAACGAGGGTGGTATGGCTGCTGGGCTTCCGCGTAGAAGGCTTCGAAGGGATCGCCGTTCATTTTCAGGCTGGCCTCGTCAAGCCCACCGTATGCAGATGTCCAGTCGAGATCGATCTCGTCGGTGGGTTCAGCGTCGGAGAATTGCAGGCGACCGTCCGCAGCACGCCAGCAGCGGCGATCACCAAACGCGAACACGCGTCGATCCAGACTTCCGATGCGCACGCGGACTTCGAAGCTTCGTGTCTTGCGAGGCGCTCGAGCCTTGCCGAGAACGATAATATCCGCCTGGCGGCGGTTGAGTACGATGTCCACGTCATGAAGGAGGGCTGCATCGTCATCGCTCAGGCGCGCGTCCTCGACCAGCGCGACCTGCTCGTCGGCGACCACACACCGCCCTGCGCACACCGTGTAGGTCCGCTTGGCGACGATCCCGACCTGTGAACCCCGCTCTGGATGATCGGTGACGTTCACGGCCGCCAGACGGGGCGCTTGCGTCTGGTCAGGTGATGCGGTCATCGCGAAGGCGGCGTCGACGGCGACGGAGCAGGCGGCGTCGGCGTAGGCGAGATCCACTCTGTGATCGAGTCATTGAGCTTTCCACCCAGGCTGCTCAATTTCGACTCCTTCGAGTAGCCAAGTGGCGTGCCGACGATCCAACCAACCAACTGGGTGGCGACGGCTCCGAGGTAGGCTGCCGTCTTGGGAAAGGCGGCGGCCACCACACCGCCAGCCAGCATCGCCATGTTCCCGATGACGGTCTTCCCCAGCAGGGCGACGAAGCCGTTCGCGGCCTTGCCGATGACGGCTCCCACCAGAAATACGTAAAGCTGGTCCACGCGCATCGCCACGAAGCCAGCGATGCAGTCCCGCAGCGTGAACCCCGCCGAAACGTCGTTGAACGACGCGACGACCAGGCTGGTATTCAACGGCAGCGGCTCGCTGCAGTCGAGCTGGAGGTTCAACCCAACGAACGGAACCAGCGCCACCGCCATTCGCTTCGGCCCCTGGGGCGTGGCGCCGATGGTCACGCTGGCGACCCCGAACTCGGCCTTGTTCCCGGCCCCGGCCCAGACCAGCGGCAAGAGGATGTTGGCGGCGAAATGGTAGATGCCCATGCCCAGGTCGTGCTGACGGCCGAGGGCGTGGCCCATTCCGGCCTTCACGGTGGCCGACTTCAACGACGTGCTGGGCATGGCAAAGCCCAAGCAATAGACAACGACGTGCGGGGCGAAGGGGTTCGGTCCGACCGGCGGGGGCGGCGGGATCTGTTTGTGCAGATCGCAGCCGGCGACCAGGTGAAAACTGTTCAGGGCTTTGCAGGGTACCGGCATGCTCAGGCTCGCTTCCTGGGGGTGGCGTCGATCAGTCGCGCGCGGCGACGCTGTCCTTTTTCATAGGCGTACGAAAACTGAAGGCGGTGGGTGACGGTGACCCGCTGGGCGTCGGTCCACAGGAAGACGCCGTCCAGCTGGCCGCGTGCCTCCACGATGCGCTCGCCGGTCCGCGCCTCGATCACCGGTGCGAACGGCGGGACGGTGAACACCAGTTCACCCGGTTGCATGCCGCGAATGCGGATCTCGGCGTCCGGGGGAACCTCCGCCACGATCAGCGACGAGTGCGCGTTGTTGTTCAGACGCGCCTTGATCCGACCGAAGTCGCCGTCCTTGATCTGGGCGGCGGGCTCGACGCCTTCACGCGCCCGGATGCCCCAGTAGCACGGATAGGGACCCCAGCCCGCCACGGCGATCTGGTCGCTCCACTCGCGCACCAGCGAGCCGCGCCCCTGTTCGATGTTGGGCAGCGGCTGTCCTTCGGCCGCCTCCGGCGTCAGGTAATAGCCGCGGCCGAGCGGATTGTCCGGCCAGATGGCGGTCTCATAGTCGTACGGGGTTTTTCCCCCGTAGGCGTGGGTGTAGGCCAGCGGCATCTCCTCGAAAGCCAGCGGCCCCGATGCCACCAGGCGCGATCCCGTCTTCACCCACTGACGATCGCCGAACACGATCACCTCGCTGAGGTGGCGACCGACAGACAAGGACAGCTGCGCCGCCCGCATCGGCCGCGGCGTCCGCACGGTGCCCAGCACGCAGACGTCGACGCCCTCCTTGCGCACAAAGTTGTCGCCGTGGAAGACGCCGAAGGGTGTCTCCAGCATGTCGTTGATGATCGGCAGCTGCTCGGCGGCCGGCGTCCACGTCCCTCCGTCGGGCGCGCGTTCAAACGTCGCCTTGGCCACCACCGTCGCCTGGACCGGCCCATCCTCCGTGGGCTGGTAACGAAGCAGTCGCGCCGCGAACGGCGTCTCGTTGTCCAGGTCCATCGGAGACCGCTATTCGGTTGCTGCCCCGTCGCCGCTGTCGCCGCTGGCGTCGAACAGCGCGGGATCGCCCAGGGTGTCCTGTCGGGGCAAGGTGACCGACGGCGACGGCGGACCAGGCAGCCAGCTGGGCAGCGCTTCTGCGTCGTCGCAATTCAGCAAGATCTGTTCGCCTTTGATCCGCACATCGTCATTGGCGTGAATACGCATGTCGCCCAGCGTGGCGTCCAGGTCGACGACAGGCGCCCGCATCGTCACTTGCTGGCGCGCCTCGACGGTGAAACGATCGCAACGGGCGACGATCTCGTCCGCCGCCTCTATCTCCAGCGCCGCCGCGGTGGTCTTGATGATGGGGCCATCGGCGCCCATGGTGATCTGCACGGCGATCGATCCGCGCTCGGGGTGCCGCAGTCGAAGCGTCGCTCCCCTCGGTCGTCGCTCCAGGGCTGCGGACCATCCGAACCCCAGTGAAACATCGTCGTCGAGTCGTTCTGATCCAGCTGCTCCCGCTGGCGCCGCCCCGCTGTCCTCATTTACGAAGTCCCGCTCCACGCCGCGATGCTAGGAGTCGGGTTTGACCCTGTCAATGTGTCCTACGTCACCTGTTAAGCGCCGACCGTCGAGGCGGCTGTTTTTCCGTCGGACTGCTGATATGAATGGCCGCAGCACCCAGGAAACGACAAGGAACCGACAATGGCGCCCCTTCGATCGACGTCCGTCACGCCGCTGGCGGGAAACCAGATGTTCTTTCGGTCGCTGATCGGCGACGAGGCGATGGGCGGCCTGTTCGAGTACCAGGTCCAGGTGCTGACCAAGAACGGGGACATCAAGCTGGCCCAGGCGCTGGGCTCCAACATGACGGTGTCGGTTCCGCTGTCGAACGGGACGCTCCGGCACTTCAACGGCTTCATCACGCGCTTCACGCGCATCGGCCAGGTGGGGAATTTCTTCCTTTATCGGGCGGTGCTGCACCCCTGGCTCTGGTCCCTGTCGCGCAACGCCGATCTCCGCATCTTCCAGCGCCACAGCGTCCCCGACATCGTGAAGAAGATCTTCCGCAAATATCAGACGAACCTGTTCGAAGAGGCGCTGGGCGAATACAAGCCGCGCGAATACACCGTCCAGTACCGGGAGACCGACCTAAACTTCATCAGCCGGTTGCTGGAATGCGAAGGCATCGCCTTTCACTTTGCGCACGACCTGGGCAAGCACAGCCTGGTCCTGACCGATGGTGTCCGACGGCGCGACGCCGCGCCCGGGTACAAGACGGTTCCCCTGCGCCAGGCGACGGACGCCGGTCAGGACGAATGCTTTGTCTCCTGGAACGACGCGCAGGAGATCCAGCCGTCGGCGTACATGCTCAAGGATTTTGACTACAAGAACCCCAAGGCGCCTCTGGTCTCGCCGCTGCCGTCGACGGCCAGCCCCGACTTTCACGTGGACGGCGAGTTCTATGACTACCCGGGTAATTACCTGGACACCGACGCCGGCAACCGGCTGGTCGGGCTGCGTCTGCAGCAGGCGCAGTCGTTCTATGAAACGTTCGAGGCCAGCGGGCCGGTGCGCGGTGT
>DATLVT010000572.1:0-6719 GCA_035577105.1 Polyangia bacterium | reverse complement strand
GGACCAGCACGGTGACGCCAGCCCGCAACTCGCCGCCGTCCTTGACGCCGTTGATGCGGCGCAGGTCGCGCGGCGCGATCCGGCGCGCCCGGGCCACGTCGTCGATGGTCTCGCCGAAACGCAGGACGACGGCGTCCAGGCGATCGCTTGGACCGCGGGCCGCCTCCAGCGCCTCCGCGTACTGCGCCGACGAGCCGGGCGGCACGCGCACCGGCGCCATCGCCCGCCCGGGCGGCACGCGGTCACGAATCAAGTGGGGGTTCAGCGCCTGGATGACCTCCAGCTTGGCACCCGCCGCCCGCGCCACCGTGGCCAGCGAAGTCCCCGTCGGCGCCTCGACCGTCTCATAGACAAAGGGAGGATCAACGGTCACGTCGCCAAAGCCGAAGGCCTCTCGATTGTGACCGACGATGGCGGCGGCCATGATCTTGGGGACGTAGATGCTCGATTCCCAGGGCAGACCCGCTTCGTGCCGGCACAGCTCCCAAAAATCGTTGCTGTTGTATCGGGTGATCGATCTCAGCACCGCGCCGTAGCCGGCGTTGTATGCGGCCAGCGACAGCGGCCAGGAGCCAAAGCGCACGAAGAGATCTTTCAGGTAGCGCGCGGCCGCTTCGCCGGATTTTTCTGGATCGCGGCGGGCGTCGACCCAGTAGCTGACCTCGACCCCGTACGCGCGCGCCGCCCCGGGCATGAACTGCCAGATCCCTCCCGCGCCGACGCGCGAGCGGGCGCTGGTGTCAAAGCCGCTCTCCACCATGGCGACGTAGAAAAGGTCCTTGGGCAGCCCCTGCGCCTGCAGCGTCTTTTCGAACAGCTCCCGAAAGCGGCCCGACCGGCGGAGCCAGTTCCCCATCACCAGATGGCCTTTGGGATCGTTCTTGAAGTAATCGAGGTAGCGCAGCACCTGGGGATCCCAGCGCACCGGGAGATCGGGCAACTTCAACGAGCGCAGCCATTCCGAGTCGGGATCGGGCGGCGCGCTCACCGCCCGCTGCGTGCTCTCCGGCGAGCGCAGCTCGGCCGGAATATCGCCGGAGCCGCCCCAATGACCGGGCAGGGACGCCGGGGCAGCGGCGGCACCGCCGGCAGCCTCACCGTCGGGGCGCGGAACGACGGAGCCGCGCGGGAACGCCTGCTCCTCGAAACGGCGCAGCTCGCGCAGCTCGGCGCTTTCACCGCCGTCGTCGACGGCGCTGCCACGAACGGCGCGTCGCTCGGAGGCGCTCTCCTCGACCAGCGCCGCTCCCCCCGCTGGGCGGCGCGATGGCGTGCCGCCGCGGGCCCCGGGTCCGGCTCCGTTGCCCGCGTGGGCCGCCGCGCCGGCAACCGCGCCGAGCGCCAGCATCGAAACCATCACGCAGCGAGGCGTTGGAACCAACATGAAGGGGTCGATCGTATCGGATTGTCCGCCGCACGACAAAAAACGTCGCCGGTCGGTTGATTGTTTTGGCGAGGCTGCTATAGATGGCCGAAGGAGCTCTGCACATGCCCTTCGGAATGGGTTTCGGCGAACTCGTCCTCATCCTGCTCATCGTGGTCGTCGTTTTTGGCGCCACCAAGCTGCCCCAGCTCGGGGACGGCCTGGGCAAGGCGATCAAGAACTTCAAACGCTCTGTGAACGCGCAGAACGAGATCGACGTTTCTCCCGAAGCGAAGGCTGCCGGCAAGAAGCTCGACGACGACGACGCGGACAAGCACAAGTAGTCGCCCGTCACCGTCGAGGAACGGTCCTCCGCGGTCAGTCTGATGCCGGGCGCGGCGCCTGCCCGTCGGCGTAGACGACGCGGAAAAAAGAATCGCGTCGGTGCGTGCGAACGTGTGCGCGCGTCGCCATCACCGACGGAGAAATGTGCATCCGCCATTGCACGCGTCGTCGTTGCACAACGTTTTTAACGCACGTGTGATCATCCACGTCGCACCACGCGCATCGCGCGCGACAAATTGAACCAGACGAAATTCAATGGAGCGTGATCGCCGCGCGCGCTTTCACCACGCAAACGACGATCAACTTAGCGGATCGGCAATTCCGTAACTACCAGTAATTACAGGGTGTATTTCGAACACAAAATTTTGTTTTGTTCGATGCATTACATGATTGACGCGGTTAATTGGCTATGACACCCTAGGACAATGAACACTGCACGCACAATCAAACGGTACGCGAATCGGAAGCTCTACGACACGCGCGACAGCCGCTATGTGACGCTCGATCACATCGCTGCGATGGTGCGTGCGGGAGACGACGTTCGCGTAGTCGACAACACAACCCGATCGGATCTGACGACGGCCACCCTGGCCCAGATCATCTTCGAGGAGGAGAAGAAGACTCCCCGGCTGTCCGTGGCCGGCCTCCGGAAGATCATCCAGGGCGGCATGCCGGCGGCTGTGCTGCCGGCACCGGTCGTCTAGGCGATTATGGATCTGGAACCCCTAGAGGGTTCCAGACCTCTCGCGATGGACTCCGGCGGCAAAGGTCGTCGCCGTTCAGGAGCGAGTGGTTGGTGGTCCCTAGACCGGTTGGTGTTTGCGTGCTGCGGCGCCGCCCCACGGCAGCGCCGCAGCGACTGCACTCACCTGGCCAGTTGAAACCGGTCTAGCCAAAAAATCACGCCGCGGTCCGGCGGACGGCGGGTTGGGTCAGAAATCCAACCCGCCCGACAGCGAGAAGCTTTGCTGCTTCCCGCTGCCGTCCCGAGCACCGCTCGCCTGCATCTCGTCGTTGCTGCGCCCTGCTGGGATTATCTCGTAGGCGGCGGCCAGGAACAGAACGGCCAGCTTCATCTTGAAGCCGCCGGAGATCCGCTGGCGGGTGATGACGTCCTGACGCGGAAAGGTGAAGTTCGCCTTCAGATCGTCCCCCTTGCCCTGCTGCATGGCGGGGCAGCTGGGGCTGGGCGGCGTTCCGCCGGCCGGCGTGTTCTGCAAGGCGAAGGCATCGCACGACGGCGTCGCGTCGATGACACCGCTGCGTGCGTCGATGAACAACATATTCCAGCCCAGGAAGGGCTCCAGGCGTGCCGTCCCCCCGACGCTGAACGCTTTGGAGATCACCACGTCCACGCTGGAGACCGTCATGTCCACCTGGTCGGTGCCGACCAGCTGCGAGACCGCTCCGCGCACGGCCAGCGAAGGCAGCGCCCAGCCGTGAAAGCCTTCGTGCAGCGCGATCTTGGCGTAGGCTTGCAGCGCAAACATGCTGGAGCCGAGGACATTGAGAAAGCCGCCCCCCACCTCGATCGCGGGGACAGGCAGCCACAGCCCTTTGCGCGCGTACCCGCCGACGGTGGTCAGGTAACCGTCCGGGCGCATCGCGGTTCTGTTGGCCGGGTTGACCGCGCTGACGCCGTCCCAGTAGTCGCGGCTGGCGTTGATCTGGGTGACGCCCAGCTCGGCTGAAAATTGAAAGCCAGCGAACCCCAGCGTGTCGGCGGGCGTGACCAGCCGGGGCGCCACCACCACGCCCAGCTCGGACATCAGGCTGCGAAAACGTGACTGCGTGTCGGTGTCGATGGTCACGCCTTGCGTGCCGGTGGCGTTGCGATTGATCCAGCGGCACTCCTGCACGGGGCCAGAAAGGAGACCGGCAGCAGGCGTGTGCAGAGGGCAGAGATTCAACAGCTGCAGGTCGTTGCGTCCAGCCTGCGCTGTTCGCGAAAAGGCCACGCCCCAGAGCACGATCGCGAACACCGTCGTCGCCATCGGTCGGAGACAGCGCCGGAACAGCGCCCGGGGATACGCCATTGCGGTGTACGGTACGGTCCCCCGTCGAACAGTGTCAAGGAAAGGCGCGGCCGCGCAATCAATTGACGATGGGGGGTTCGTCCCCTAGCGTCTCTCGATCATGTCGCGCTGGGCGGTTCGCGTTCCTTTGCTCGCTTTGGCCGCGGGCGCGGGCGGGGGCGCCCTGCTCCGCCCGGCGCGTGCAGCGCCGCTGCTGGCCCTGGCGGTGGCGGCGCTCCTGGCCTTGGGCCTGAGCGAGCTGTTCGCGCTGGGCCTGGAACGTTTCGTGGGCCTTCGTTATCTGCATCGGGCCCGGGCCGCGCCATCGACGATGGTCGGACTGCTGGTGGCCGTCGCCGCAGGGGGGGTGGGATTCGCCGTGTTCTTCGCGGCCCGCGGTCACTCCCGCGGCATCGAAACAGCCGCCGTCATCACCATCCTTGTCGCCGGGCTGGCCGCGGTGACCGCCATCCTCTTGCGGCTGTTCTCGGTTTTCACCACGGTGTCGACCATGGGCGTGGTGCTGGGTGTGGCGTCGCTGATCGTCGTCATGGCGGTCACCAGCGGGTTCGAGCGCGAATTTCAAGACAAGGTGCTGGCGCTGAATGCCCACCTCATCGTCATTCCCTACGGCAACGTCGACATCGATTCGCCGGAAGCCGATCGCATCCAGGAGAAGTTGCGGGGCGTTCCCGGCGTGGTGCGGATGGCCAAGTTTCTGTTCTCGGCCGGCGAGGTGATGGTGGGAAGGGTGGGTGCCAACCTGAAAGGGATCGATCTCCGCCAGGGCGCGGACGATCTGCGCCGTTCGTTGGTCGAGGGATCGATCGAAGCGCTGGAGGCGCCGGCGACCTGTCCCGGCGCATCGGCGGACAGCGTGGGGCGCATCATCGTGGGCGCCGAGCTGGCTCACCGGCTGCGGGTCAAGGTCGGGGATTGCGTGCCCATCATGGTCCCGTTCAGCAATCAGGAAGGGATGGCGCCGCCGTCGTTTCCTTTCAAAGTGGTAGGCCTGTTCCGCATGGGCTTCAACGAGTACGACACGCGGCTGGCCTACGTCAGCCTCAAGGACGCCCGCATGATCGCCAGCGCCCGCGGGTCCGTGTTCGGGGTCGAGCTGCGCTTTGCGGATCCGCGGCAGGCGCTGACCATCGGAAAGGAGATCAAGCAGCGCCTGGACGCTCCCTATCGGGTCATCGACTGGAAAGAGCTGAACCACAACCTGTTCATGGCGCTGACCATGCAGAAGGTGATCATCTCGCTGCTGCTGGTGCTGATCATCATCGTCGCGGCGTTCAACATCATCGCCTCGCTGACCATGATCGTGCTGTCCAAGGTTCGCGAGATCGCCATCCTGAAATCGATGGGGGCGCGGTCGGCCATGGTGGCGCGCGTGTTCCTGGTGGGCGGCACCACGGTCGGCGGGATCGGCACCGGGTTCGGGATCCTGTACGGCCTGCTGGTCTGCCTGGTGGCGCGCCTGTACGGCTATCCGCTGGATCCCAAGGTGTACCTGATCGGGGAGCTGCCGGTGCAGATCACCGCCAGCGAGATCGCCCTGGTGGCGGCGGCCACCCTGCTGATCTGCTTTCTGGCCACGCTGTACCCGTCGCTGCGAGCCAGTCGCCTGAAGGCCGTCGACGGCCTTCGTTACACCTAGTGCCTCGCGGCAGAGCAGAGCGCGGTCAGGGTCGCTGGGCGGTCGGCGCGCCGGGCAACACCGGTCCCTTGGGACTGTCGGCGTTGTACTTGGATGGGCACTTGGCCATGATGCCGTCGGGCGCGACGTCCAGCTTGTCGTCGGGGGTCAGCGTTCCGGTGGCCACCACCTCGGCGCCCGACTTGAACGTGTCGGGGACCAGGCCGGTGTAGCCGGCGCTGATGACGGCGTGACCGCGTGGCTCCCGGCTTTCGATCTTGAACCGGTACTGCAGGGTCCCTCTGGCCTGCTCGATGGATCCGTCGACGACGTGGCCGTGGACCTGCAGGCGCTTGCCGCGCCAGTGGTTGAGGTCGGCCATCACCTCGTCGACGTGCCGGTAGTACTGGGCGCCCTCTTGCATCGAGCTCTTGAGCATGTATCCCACGGCGCCGCAGATCACCACGACGGTGGCGACGATCTTCCAGGCGGAGCCGCGGCTAACAGGAGGCGTCGGAGCGGGGGCGGCGCTGGCGCTCATGGGGACAATCCTAGCCTCCTGGGGCCGGGTTTCAAGCGCCACGTTGGGGAGCGGCCGGGGAACGCCCCGTCGAACGCGCCGGCTGTTGCCCCATCTGGGCGATCTTGTGGAAGTAACGGCAGAACATCTCCATGCCGCCCGACGCCTGGCCCCAGTCATAGTTTTCGTTGATGGCGTGGTAACCGTGCTCGGGCAGGGAAAGCCCCAGGAACAGGACCGGCGCCTTCAGCAGACGTTGCATCGTGAGCACGGCGCCGATCGACCCGCCCTCGCGCGTGAACCCAGGTTCCTTGCCGAAGGTTTCGCGCATCGCCGCCGCCGCCGCTGCGTTGTAGGGACCACCCAGGGGGGCCAGGTACGGCTCCAGGGAGGCCTCGTGGGTGACCACGGCGTCTGAGCAGTGCTTTTTGATGAAGCTCTTCACCAGCTTGAACACCTTGGCTGGCTTTTGATCGGGGACCAGACGCGTCGACAGCTTGGCCTCGGCCCGGTGGGGGACGATCGTCTTGATGCCGGGGCCGCTGTACCCGCCGACCAGGCCGTGCACTTCAAAGGTGGGCTGGGCCATGATCGCTTCCATCAGCTGCTGGTCCGTCTTGCCAGGACGCAGGCTGCGCAATTCGTGCGCGACCTTGAACCGTTTGCTGGAGAAACCGGCACGACCGAATCCCTGCTTTTCGGCGGCGGTCAGTTTTCGTACGTCGTCGTAGAAGCCGGGGATCTTCACCCGACCGGTCCTGGCGTCGTAACAGGCGGCGATGAGGGCCGCAAGCTCGCCCACCGGATTGCGGGCGGCTCCGCCGGTGGTTCCGGAGT
>DATLVT010000571.1:0-7687 GCA_035577105.1 Polyangia bacterium | reverse complement strand
TCACCCCCTGGTTCATCGACCAGGTGCCGCCCGATCTGCCGCAGTTCCTGGTCAGGCTGGGGCGCATGCTGAGACCGGGCGGACGCTGGATCAACCTCGGCCCGCTGCTGTACCCGCCAGAAACGCAGATGTCGCGCCGCTATTCGCGCGAGGAGGTCTTCGCCCTGGCCGCTTCCGTGGGCTTCCAAGTCGACCAGTGGAGCGCCCAATCGCGGCCGTACCTGGTCACGCCCCTCAACGGTCGCGGCAAGGTCGAATGGGTCGTCACGTTCTGCGCGACGTCCAAGCCGTGATGAACAAGACGCAGGTTATTTACACAGTCGATACACGGCTCCCGGTACCATCGCCGCTGCAATGACATTACCCGGCATGGAGACCATCAAGGACGCGCACTCGAAGGCGCTGCGTATCAACCTGGATCAGCGCCGCTATGGCACCTTCGCCGAGATCGGCGCCGGTCAGGAGGTGGTCCGCTGGTTCTTTCACGTGGGCGGGGCCGCCGGGACCATCGCCAAGAGCATCTCGGCCTACGACATGGCGGTCAGCGATGCCATCTATGGACACGCCGAACGTTACGTCTGCCGCCAGCGCCTGCAGTCCATGCTGGACTACGAGCACGAGCTGACGCTGTCGCGGTTGCAAGAAAGCCGCGGTCAGACCACGGCCTTCTTCGCCTTCGCCGACACGGTGTCGGCGCGCAATTACAAGGGGACCAACGAATGTCACGGCTGGATGGGCGTGAAGTTCCAGTCGCGGCCCCGCGATCAGGACAGCCAGATCATCATCCACGTGCGCATGAAGGATCGCGAAAACGCCCTTCAGCAAGAGGCGCTGGGGATCGTCGGCGTGAACCTGTTGTACGGCGCCTTCTTCCTGTTTCACGAACCGGAGCAGCTGATCGAATCGCTGCTGGATGGCCTGACCACCGACCGCATCGAGATCGACATGATCGAGTTTGCCGGGATCGAGTTCCGGCACGTCGACAACCGTCTGATGAGCATGAAGCTGGTTCAGCTGGGCCTGTCCGGGGCGGCCATGTTCGGGCCCAGTGGCAAGGTGTTGCAGCCCGCCGAGGTCCTGTACAAGAAGAATGTCCTGGTGGAACGAGGGAGCTTCCGTCCGGTCTGCCACATGCACCTCGAGATGCTCCGCTCGGCCGAGGCGCAGTTTCGCGCTGATCTGGGCAATGACGACGAGGAGATCGTTCCGGTGATGGAGCTGACCATGCGTAACCTGCGCGACGACGGCGGCCAGGTGAACCGTGCCGATTTCCTGGCCCGCGCCGACATGCTGGCGGCGATGGGAATGACCGTGATGATCTCCGACTATTTTCGCTATTACCGTCTGGCCGCCCACCTGTCGCAGTTCACCAAGAAACGGATCGCCCTGGTGATGGGCGCCGGCAGCCTGGCCGACGTGTTTGATCCCAAGTACTACACGGATCTCGAGGGGGGAATCCTCGAGGCGCTGGGCCGGCTGTTCAAAGACAACCTGCGCCTTTATGTGTACCCGTTTCAGGATCCGGCCGGCAGCGCGCTGACCACCGTCGAGAATCTGGTGTTATCGCCGAACATCTCAAAGCTCTATAGCTACCTGGTCGACAGCGGCAGCATCCGGCAGCTCGAGCGGTACACCAAGGAATACCTGCTCATCAACTCGCGCGAGGCCCTGCGCCGGATCCAGACCGGCGACGCGACCTGGGAGATCATGGTGCCGCCCGAGGTGGCGCGGCTGGTCAAGGAGCGGCGCTTCTTTGGTTACCGGCCCACGCTTGATCCGGCTGACCGTGACGAATCACCGGCCCGTCGCGCTCGGCCGACCATCGGCGAGCCGAACTAGGGCACCAGGCCCAAAACAAAAAGCGGAAATGCCGTGGGCATCTCCGCTTTCAAAAAGGTCGAAGCCACCGCGTCCAAGAACCAGCCCGGGCGCAGGACCTCGTTTTAAATCATCGACAGGTTCTTCAGGCGCTGAAGGAGCTGCCGCACCCGCACGTCGACTTCGTGTTCGGGTTGTTGAACTTGAATCCGGCGCCGTGCAGGCCCTCGACGTAGTCAATCTCGGTGCCGGCCAGGTACATCAGGCTCATCTGGTCGCAGATCAGCTTGACGCCCTTGACGTCGAACGACTGGTCGCCCTCCTGGGGCTGGTCGAAGAACAGGTCGTACGAAAAGCCCGAGCAGCCGCCGCCCTGGACCTTGAGGCGCAGCGCGTAGCTGTCCTCGATGTTCTCCTCGCCTCGGATCTCCTTGACCTTCTCGGCGGCCTTGTCGGACAGGCCCACCATGGTGGGGGGAGCTTCGTCGGCGGCGGGGGCAGAGGCCGGTTGTTCGCTGGTCTTTTCTTCGGTGATCGCTACAGACATCGTGTCTCCTTGCCGGGGAAGTATAGTGGACGGTGTGGGTGGGGACAACCTCGCAGGGCGTCGGCGCGGTTTGGGCTGGCGCCAGCGAGTATCATCAGATGCTTGATCGGCCGGCCCGTTCCCTACAGAATGCGCGCCTCGTTTGTGACCCGCCGGGTAAGCGAACATCATAGGGAGACCCCGGCAGAAGAGCAAAGGCCCGGGCAGGAGCCAGAAACATGAGTTTTGGAAGTTACCTCAAGGACGTCAAGGCGCGGATTCGGGAGACCGACGTCGAATCGGTGCGCAAGGTGGTCGAGACCAGCAAGGGCAAGTCGGGCAACGGCAACGGCGCCGGCCCCATTCTGATCGACGTTCGCGAGAAGGACGAGTGGACCGAGGGGTTCATCCCGGGGGCGCGCTGGATTCCGCGGGGCTTCCTGGAACTGCGGGTCGAAGACCAGATCCCCGAGAAGTCGTCCGAGATCATCCTTTATTGTGCGGGCGGCACCCGCTCGGCGCTGGCGGCCGAATCGCTGGCCACGCTGGGGTACACCAACGTCAAGTCGATGGCCGGCGGGTTTTCCGCCTGGAAGCGAGCGGGGCTGGGTTTCGACCGACCGTTCGTGATGACGCCGGAGCAGTCGCTGCGCTATGCCCGCCACACCATGCTGCCCGAGGTCGGCGAGTCCGGGCAGGTCAAGCTGCTCAAGGCCAAGGTGCTGTGCCTGGGCGCCGGCGGCCTGGGTTCACCGTCGGGGCTTTACCTGGCGGCGGCCGGCGTGGGGACGCTGGGTTTCGTCGACGACGACGTGGTCGACGCCTCGAACCTGCAGCGGCAGATCCTGCATTCGACCGAGCGCGTGGGCCTGCCCAAGGTGGAATCGGCCAGGAAGGCCATCGCCGGGTTGAACCCCGACGTCAAGGTGATCGCCCACCAGACGCGGCTGTCGTCCGAGAACGTGATGGACATCATCAAGGACTACGACGTCATCGTCGACGGCGCGGACAACTTCCCGACGCGCTATCTGTTGAACGACGCCGCGTTGAAGCTGGGCAAGCCGGTGGTGCACGCCAGCATCTATCGGTTCGAGGGACAGCTGACGTCGTTCATTCCCAACGAAGGGCCGTGCTACCGCTGCCTGTATCCGTCGCCGCCGCCGCCCGACATGGCGCCGTCCTGCCAGGAAGCGGGCGTCCTGGGCGTGCTGTGCGGCGTGATAGGCACGCTGCAGGCCAACGAGGCCATCAAGCTGATCCTGGGCATCGGCAAGTCGATGTCCGGGCGCCTGTTGATGTTCGATGCGCTGGGCCTCAAATTCCGGGAGCTCAAGCTGCGCAAGGATCCGCACTGCCCGACCTGCGGCGAGGGGATCAAGCCGGAGAACATCGAGCTCATCGATTACCAGGAGTTTTGCAACGTCCGCATCTAGCCACCATCTCGACTCAGGCCGCGCCGGGCGTTCAGCCGGAGGCGGCGGTGTCGAGCGCATCGGGTTCGACAAGTTCAGCTTCGCGGGCGGACAGGGGACAGCCCCTTTCCGCGCCGAACGGAACTTTGCGCTGGGGATCCCGGGGTTCCAGTACGCCGATCTTTTTGATCCGGCGCAGCTGGCGGCCCTGGACGTGCGTTTTCGCGCCGACCTGGCGGCGGCGGACGCGCCGCTGGCCGAACGGTACGAAGCCTACCGGGCGGGGACGCTGGTGCTGTCCGCCCCCGACGAATCAGAGCTGCTGATCGCCGTCGCCCGGGTCCTGTCGGACTTCGTGGCGCGTCTATTCAGGGTCGAGGCGTCGCGGACCGTTCTTCTGGACCAGGCGGCGCGCGAGCAGGCCATCTTTCGGTTCAAAGAATTTGTCATGCGCCGGGCCAGCAAGAAGTACCCGGCCACGGCCTGGCCGGCCGGCGAGGAGAGCACGCGCCAGGCGGCCGCTCTGCGCGACGAGGTCTGGGCGCTGGCGGCGACGGCCTTCCCCGAGCTGGTGGTGACCGGCGACGAAGAGCTGACCGCGGCCCGTATGACCAGCGCGCTGCTGGACATCGAAGAGCCGTACCGCCGTCTGGCCGAAGGACAGACGACCGATCCGGTGCCCGCCGACGTGGCGGCGCGGCTGGCCGCGGTGGCGACGCGCCTGGGCGGCAGCATCACGGCCGAGCTGACGGGCGTCCGGCTGTTGCTGGACAAGCTGGAGCGGTTCGCGGCGGCCCACAGGTTCGATCCGCCGTCGCGGCAGGCGTTGCACGGCTGGGTCTCGCTGCACGTGCCGCACACGCTGGACTACGAGGCGCTGGTTCCTCTGCGCCGCCCCAGCGAGCGGCTGGCCAACCTGATGGAAGGGCCGCCCGGGCATCTGCGACGGCGCGATGGGTTCGCCCTCACCGACCGGCGGATGTCGCCGCGCGAGATCTTGAACGAGGTCGACTATTGCCTTTACTGCCACGACCGCGAGAAGGACTCCTGCTCGCACGGCATGCGCGACAAGCAGGGCGCGCTGAAGAAGAACCCGCTCGGCATTCCGCTGAAGGGCTGCCCGCTGGACGAACGCATCAGCGAGATGCACATCCTGAAGAAGGGCGGCGATTCGCTGGGCGCGCTGGCCCTGATCTGCATCGACAACCCGATGCTGCCCGGGACCGGACACCGCATCTGCAACGACTGCATGAAGGGGTGCGTCTATCAGAAGCAGGAGCCGGTCAACATCCCGCAGACCGAGACCGCCACGCTGACCGACGTCCTGAAGATGCCGTGGGGTTTCGAGATCTACTCGCTGCTGACGCGCTGGAATCCGCTCAACCGGCGCCGTCCCTATGCGCTGCCCTACAACGGCAAGAACGTGCTGGTGGTGGGGCTGGGCCCGGCCGGGTACACGCTGTCGCATCACCTGGTCAACGAAGGGTTCGGCGTGGTCGGCATCGAGGGGCTGAAGATCGAGCCGCTGCCGTCGGATCTGATCGGCGCCGACGCCTGGCCGCCGCGGGCGCTGGAGCGGTTCGAGGACATCGAGACCGAGCTGGACGACCGCATCCTGGGCGGGTTCGGCGGCGTGGCCGAGTACGGCATCACCGTGCGCTGGGACAAGAACTTTCTCACCACGATTCACCTGGCGCTGACCCGGCGGTCGACGTTCCGCGCCTACGGCGGCGTGCGGTTCGGCGGGACGCTGGACGCCGACGATGCCTTCGGGTGGGGTTTCCACCACATCGCGCTGGCGGCGGGGGCGGGCAAGCCGACCATCATCGACATGGAGAACAACCTGATCCGCGGCGTGCGCAAGGCCTCGGACTTCTTGATGGCCCTGCAGCTGACGGGCGGCTTCAAGAAGGATTCGCTGGCGAATTTGCAGGTGCGTTTGCCGGCGGTGGTGATCGGCGGCGGGTTGACCGGCATCGACACGGCCACCGAGGTGGCGGCGTATTACCCGGTGCAGGTGGAAAAATTCCTGGAGCGCTGGGAGACGCTGAGCCACGAAGCCGGCAAGAACGACAGCAGCGAAGAGGCGCTGTTCAAGATGTACGACGCCGAGGAGGCCGGCGTGGCCCGCGAGCTGCTGGCGCACGGGCGTGCCGTGCGGGCGGAGCGGGCGCGGGCGGCGGCGGCCGGCGAGGCGCCCAACTTCGCGCCGCTCATCGACGCCTGGGGCGGGGTTTCGCTGGTCTATCGCCGGCGCATGCAGGACGCGCCGGCGTATCGCCTGAACCACGAGGAGATCTCGAAGTTCTTCGAGGAGGGCGTGCGTTTCGTCGAGAAGCTGTCGCCCATCAAGTGCGTGCCCGACGAGCACGGCGCGCTGCAGGCGCTGGAGTTCGAGAAGCTGGAAGATCAGAACGGCATGCTGGCCCCCACCGGCGAGCGGGTGACGCTGCCCGTGCGCAGCCTGTTCGTGGCCGCCGGCACCCAGCCCAACACCACTTACGAACGCGAGCGCGAGGGTTCGTTCGAGATCGATCCCAAGGCCAAGTCGTTCAAGAGCTTCAAGGCCGAGCGCGACGCCGACGGGCGGCTGCAGCTGCTGCCGCCCGGACACGGCGAGGTCGGGTTCTTCACCTCGATGAACCGCGACGGCAAGCTGGTCAGTTTCTATGGCGACAACCACCCGGTCTATGCCGGGTCGGTGGTCAAGGCGATGTCCTCGGCCAAGCACGGTTATCCGCACGTGGTGGCGCTGTTCGAGCCGGAGCTGCGCCAGCAGCGGGCCGAGGACCAACCGGCGCGCGACGAGGTCTGGCGGGCGCTGACGGCGCGCCTGGATCGCGACCTGCGGGCCACCGTGGTCAAGGTGAACCGGCTGACCGCCACCATCGTCGAGGTGGTGGTGCGGGCGCCGGCGGCGGCGCGCCAGTTCGAGCCCGGGCAGTTCTTCCGCCTGCAGAACTACGAGAGCCTGTCGCCGATTCTGCCGGCGTCGGATCAGGCCCACCGCCCCAGCCGCCTGCAGATGGAGGGGATGGCCCTGACCGGGGCGTGGGTCGACGACAAGGAAGGGCTGCTGTCTATGATCGTCCTCGAGATGGGAGGCAGCTCGCGGCTGTGCGCGGCGCTGGCGCCGGGCGAGCCCGTGGTGGTGATGGGGCCGACCGGCACGCCCACCGAGATCCCCATCCAGGAGTCGGTGGTGCTGTGCGGCGGCGGCCTGGGCAACGCCGTGCTGTTCTCCATCGCCAAGGCCATGCGCGAATCGGGCAGCCGCGTCCTGTATTTCGCCGGCTATCGCCGCAAGGACGACATCTACAAGGTCGAGGAGATCGAGGCGGCCACCGACCAGGTGATCTGGAGCGTCGACGACGGCGAGCTGCCGGAGGCGCACCGGCCGCAGGATCTGGTCTTCCGCGGCAACATCGTGGCGGCCATGGACGCCTATGCGCGCGGCGTGCTGGGCGAGGTGGTGATTCCGCTCAGCTCTTGCAGCCGCATCATCGCCATCGGCAGCAACGGCATGATGGCCGCCATCCAGCGGGCGCGGCATGCGTTGCTGCGGCCCCACCTGCACCCCGACCACGTGGCCATCGCGTCGATCAACTCGCCCATGCAGTGCATGATGAAAGAGATCTGCGCCCAGTGCCTGCAGAAGCACATCGATCCGGTGACCGGCAAAGAGGTGGTGGTCTTCAGCTGCTCGAACCAGGACCAGCTGCAGGACAGCGTCGACTGGAAGAACCTGGGCGCCCGCTTGCGCCAGAACACCGTCCAGGAAAAGCTGACCGATCAGTGGGTCCGCCACATCCTGGCCCGGCACCCGCTGGCGCTGGTCTGACCGCGCCGCTGCACTGACGGCCTCTAGATCGTCTTTTCGTCCGACCAGGTGGGGTGCTGGCGGGAGGCCACTGCATTGTAGATGCGCAGC